>JAGBQS010000307.1 GCA_017632695.1 Bacteroidales bacterium | reverse complement strand
GCATCATCATGGCCGAATCGCCTACAGGCTGCTGGACCAATCATCATTCCATTGTGGAATACGAAGGACAGTGGTATCTCTTCTATCATCACAACGACTATTCGCCCCGCTTCGACAAGAACCGGTCGGTTTGCTGCGACTCGCTCTTCTTCAATGCCGACGGAACCATCCGCGAAGTGAAGCCTACCCGTCGGGGCGTAGGCGTAACCGATGCCCGCGGACAGGTTCAGATGGACCGTTACAGCGAAATCGGCGGCGGAGCCTCGATTGCCTATATTGATACCACCGACTGTTTCCTGGGCTGGAAGACACTCCTGCCCGCCGGAGGCTGGGTAACCTATAGCAACGTGCGCGTGCCGGAGGGCAGCTACGAAACCTGGGTCAGCACAGTAGGCTGGTTCGGCCGCAGCCAGATCCGACCCATCGGCCAGACTCCGCTCAGACTGGAGGTACTGCCCCAGCCGAACGGACTGGCTACCCTACGTCTGTCCAATCCGGAAGGACAGCTTCAGGAAGTGGACTGGATATCGCTCAACGGACGCCGTCCGCTGACTCCTTCCACCCGCGGAGGACTGGAGACAGGCAGTTACCGCAATCTGTTTGTCGAAGCCGGTTATGCCGAAGCCGATGTGGAGAAGAAACTGCAGGAAGTGTTCAATGACGTATTTACCGGAAAGAACCGGTGCTACTTTGAAGCCGGCAAGGATATGGCGTACATCAGCGACATCAAGAATCAGGATGTCCGCACCGAAGGTATGTCGTACGGTATGATGATTGCCGTACAGTTCGGCCGCAAGGATATCTTCGACCGGCTGTGGCGCTGGAGCAAAAAGTACATGCAGATGGAAGACGGACCGATGAAGGGTTACTTCCGCTGGAGCTGCAAGACCGACGGCACGCCCAACGCCCAGGGACCTGCCTCCGACGGCGAACTGTATTACATCACGTCGCTCATCTTTGCCTCGAACCTGTGGGGCAACGAGGGAGAAATCAACTACCTGAAGGAAGCTCAGTATATTCTGGATCAAATCCAGCCGCGCGAAGTGGAATTCGAATCGCGCCGGAGTCCCGACGGACGACGCCTGGATCAGCCTGTCAGGATGAAGCGGACCATCGCGCTCATCGATTCGGCTACCCAGCTCATTTCGTTTGTGCCCGGTATGCCGTTCACCGATCCTTCGTATCATCTGCCGGCTTTCTACGAGGTTTGGGCACGTTATGCCGACGACGGACGGGCTTCCTACTGGCGCGAATGTGCCCGCAGGAGCCGCGAGTATCTGCACCGGAGCGTTCACCCGCTGACGGGTCTGAATCCGGATTACAACAAATTCGACGGTTCGCTGCTGTTCGACGGCAAGAATTCCCCGTTCCCACAGGGACAGGAACCCGTTATCGGCAATGCTTTCCGTTTTGATTCGTGGCGCGTGCCTATGAATATCGCGCTGGACTACAGCTGGTCGTGCGCCGACCGCGTCTGGCAGCAGAACTACGGTCACCGGATCCAGAACTTCCTGTATGCCGAAGGGGTGGACACTTTCGTGGATCAGTACAACATAGACGGATCGCGTCCGGATCAGCTGCTCCGTGCCGGAAACTTCCCCGAGAAGCTGCGTCACTCCATAGGTCTGGTGGCTACTTCGGCCGCTGTTTCCATCTGCTGCTCGCACCCCAAGAGCTACGAGTTCATCGACCAGCTCTGGAACATGCCTCACCAGCCGGAAGCCGACGGTTACTTCGATGCCTACTACGACGGACTGCTGCGCCTGTTTGCCTTCATGCATCTGAGCGGTCACTATCGCGTCATCGAACGAACCCCGCAACTCGCCACTTACCTCAAACCGGTCGGGACGGCTTATGCACAGCCCGACGAGGAAGGCTTTGTGCGCCGCTGGCTGCTGCGCGACCCGATTCCGAAGCCGAACCAGTCGAATACGGTGTTTGTCGACAGTTACCTGCATGAGACCTTCCCCGCCCCCATTGAGGCAAAGAAGAAAGATAAAGCCTGGCACGGATTCGACAGCCAGCTGTACAACGTAAAGCTTTACCGCTATGCCACTTGTACGAAACAGCAGCGGTACGGAGTCATCTTCTGGGTAACTACCGTTGTGGAGTGCGATGAAGAGATGCAGAACGTACGGCTTGCCATCGGATCGAACGCCGCATCCGTATGGTGGGTTGACGGACAGGAAACGGCTGTTCTGTCGGGCGACCGCCGCATGGTGCGCGACGATGCCGTTTCACGCCGTATTACCCTTCACAAAGGACGCAACGTCATCACGGGTGCCATCATCAACGGTCCCGGTATGAGCGATTTCTGTCTGCGTCTGATAGACGATCAGTTCCAACCCATCAAAAACGTCAGGATATGTTTGCCATTCTAAACAGAACTCATAAGTTCATTCAATCAGCCTTATTGTTTACAGGCCTGTCGGCTACCTGTATGGTTTCGGCACAATCGGGTGCTCCCTGGATTCACGACCCGTCGACCTTAGCTTTCTGCGACGGAAAATGGTACACCTTCGGAACAGGCGGAGGCGGACTGGTGACCGACGACGGATGGAACTGGCACAGCGGACCGGTACGCCCGGGCGGCGGTGCCGCTCCCGATGTGGTACGTATCGGCAACCGCTATCTGGTTGCCTTCAGCGGTACGGGCGGCGGTCTGGGCGGCGGACACAACGGAAGGATTCTGACGATGTGGAACCGGACGCTCGATCCGCAGTCCGATCTGTTCCGTTACTCCGAAGCGCAGGAAGTGGCTTCGTCCGACGGTGACGAGGACAACGACGCCATCGATCCGGGTCTGCTGCTCGACCCCGTTACAGGACGCCTGTGGGTTTCCTACGGTACCTACTTCGGACATATCCGACTGGTAGAGCTGGATCCGGAAACAGGCGGACGCAAAGACGGCAACAAGGCCGTAGACGTAGCCATCGACTGCGAGGCAACCGACCTGATCTGGCGCGACGGCTGGTATTATCTGCTGGGCACTCACGGCACTTGCTGCGACGGTGTGAACTCTACCTATAATATTGTAGTGGGCCGAAGCCGGAACGTGGAAGGTCCTTATCTGGACAATGTGGACCGTCCCATGCTGCAAGGCGGCGGCAAGATGGTGATTCATGCCGGCGACCGCAAGACGGGTCCCGGACACTTCGGCCGTACCGTTATCGACGAAGGCGTTGAAATCATGTCGTGCCACTATGAGGCCGATTACGACCAGTCGGGCCGTTCGGTGCTGGGAATATGCCCGCTGCTATGGCGTAAAGACTGGCCCGAAGCCGGCGAACGTCTGCGGGAAGGCTCTTACTATATTGAGTCGGAACGTCACGGGTACGCTCTGGAACTGTCGGTCGACTTCCAGCGGCAGCAGGTAGCACGTCAGCGGCACTGGGGCATCGACCCGAACGAAAAGATTGCTCCCCTGCCGGAACAGACTTTATCGGAAGTGCAGGAATCGTGGCCGAAGGGTGATATCCCGGTCCGTTTGGGCGACTATATGTTCCGTCCGCACCAGAAATGGGTCATCACTGCCGTTCCCGAAGCAGGCGGTTATCTGAGCAATCCTTACTTCAAGATCTGCATCGAGGGCACAGACCGGGCGCTGTCCGTTACCGCTGACTGCGAGCTGACAACCGTTGCCGGATTTACCGGCGCTCCTGAACAGTTGTGGCGCATCGAACAGTGTACCGACGGAACCTTCCGCATCATGCCGAAGCGTCTGCCGGGTTCGCCGACCGACAACACGACATACGTGCTCTACGCGCCCGCCGACAGCACGCCGATTCTGGCTCGCTGGGATTTCTCGACGGATAACTCCAAATGGCAGTTAAAGAAAGATTAACGGGGAAAAACCGCACATAATGCAAAAAAATCGGACAAAAATGTTCTTTGTCCGATTTTTTATTTATCTTTGCCGCAATCCCAAATATCGTTACCTATGAAGAAATTACTATTCGTCCTTTTCTGGTTTGTTTGTTTCTCGTTTTGTCTGACAGCCAATGCTTTTGCTGAAGGCTTTCACAAACCGGTCATCCTGGTTGCAAGTTTCACGCACGACCACAGTTTCAGCAATCAGGAAGCAAACCAGCTGCGTACTGCTACGCTAAACTGGCTGCGAGACGGACGCATCATCATCAAGGATGCCGCAACGGCACAAGAGGTTTCGGAAGAGATCCGGCGGCAGATCATGAACGCCCAGTCGGCCGAAGAGATCATGTCCATCTCCGAGGTCCGGAACCAGAATGTGGATTATATCCTCATGGGCGGCTTCAACACGCTGGTCGTCGACCAGAAGCAGGAGGAATATACCAACTACAAGAAAGAGAAGGTTGTCAAGACCTACTGGCAGGCAAGCCTCAACTATTCGTACACACTGTTATCGGTCAAGGACGGAACCGTAACCTATTCCTATGCTTCCAGCTCATCCAACCGAGACAACGACTCGCACGATAAGGCCCGTGCCGGTATCTTCTCCCACGGATGTGTCTTCCCGTTCGGATTCTACGATGCCATTGCTCCCCTTCAGGCCGACCTCGTTGAAAGCGACTATGTCATCGAGAAAGACAAACTCAAAACGTGTTACGTCAAGCTCGGTTCCGATCATGGTGTCCATTCGGGAACGGAACTTCAGGTATTCAAGGTGACCTACATTGCCGGACAGGAAGTGCTCGAACCCATCGGCTATATGGAAATAACCGATGTGGTTGCGCCGGGCCTGTCCAAATGCAAGATGCGCAAGCGCAATTCTGGCAAGGATATTCTGAAAGCCATCAAGGAGAACCTGAAAGTCCAGCTTACCAATCCGGATGCACGTCCGCTTCAGGTCAAGGTAATCGGCAGCATTCCCGGATTCTTCAGTTAATTGCCGTTAACTCATCACCGTAAATCCCCGCCTATGAAATCGTTCTATCAGGTTCTGTCGGCCTTCCTCTTGTTGTCTGCCCTGCTTCCGACCGCAGGCTTGCAGGCCCGTCGGGGTGACGACTGGCAGCGTGTGGTTTGCATCAGCAACAACAACGGACTGGCGGTCTTCAAGACTGACGGTGCCAGCCATAAGCGCGAAGATGCCGGTCACGATGCCAAATGCCGGCTTTTCTATGCCCTCCTCTTCGTGGGAGTGGAAGGTGTTGAGGACGGCAAGCCTTTGGTGCAGACCGAAGATAATCCGATGTTTACCGATGCCTACTTCAACGGTTCGCAGAAATACGAGAGTTCGGTCATCAGTACCAAAGGAGTTGATGATTTCCGCCGCTCGGACGGAAGGTACCGCGGTACGGCCATAGTAACGGTCAGCCTGCCGCAGCTCATTGCCCAGCTGGAACGCGACAAGCTGCGCTCACCTCAGGCCAGAACCTCAGCCGGCAGTACCGGCAGGCAGATGCCGACTATCATGGTGGTTCCCTATCGCAAAGCGGGAGAATCGTATTACCGGATGTTCCAGAACGACTACGACCTGCGTCGGGCTGTTGCCTGCGTGCAGGACGGATTCCAGCAGCGCGATGTGCAGACGATCGATTTCGAGGCACGATACCGGAGCACCGACCGCAGCGATGCCTATAACCGCGAAGCAGCAACATCGGCCGATGCAGAGTTGCTGAAGTCTGCAGGGACCGATGTGTATGTTGAAGTGGATATCAATAAATATCATGAGCAGCAAGGCAACCGCGTATCGCTGGTGCTGAAAGCCTACGAGACCGCAACCGGCATCATTCTGGCATCCAAGAACGCTTCGACGCGCACGCTGCCCAAAGCTTCCGTCGACGAACTGTGCCGCGCTGCCGTAACCATGCATCTGAGCGACTTTCTCGACGATATCTGCGCACACTGGACCGGAAGGAAGGCCGCTAACGAGAGTCCGCGCGTAACGCTCGAGTTCGGCTTCGACGGTGCCTCGATGCGTTCCTTCGATGACCCGGTCGGATCCAAAGGCCTCAAGTTATCCTTCCTGATTAACCAGTGGGTACGCCAGCATGCATTCCGCCAGCAGTATCAGCTGCGCGGCGTTGTGGATACCAAGCTGATTTATGATTCGGTCAGTATTCCGCCAACCGATGCCGACGGATTTGCGATGGATCCGATGGCCTTCTCCTATCTGATAGAGACTTACCTGCAGAACGAACTGGGACTGGAAGCCCGCTCGCGCATCGAAGGCCGGAAAATCATGATTACCATTTTCTGACCTCCTGAAGGTCGAGCTCCAGCTGTGCCCGGAGATCTTCCAGACTGTTCATTTTACGTTCTTCACGTATCTTGTCCGTCAGTTCGAGTCTGAGCGGCTGTCCGTACAGTTCGCCCCGAAACCCGATCAGATGGGCTTCAATGCTTAATGAATGCCGGGAGGCATCGACCGTCGGACGGAACCCGATATTGACCATAGCGCGATACACGGATCCGTCGGCCAGATGTGCATGAGCGGCATAGACGCCCGTATGGGGGATTTCGGTTGACGACGTGGGCACTTCGAGATTAGCAGTCGGAAAGCCCAGACGGCGTCCCAACTGCTGACCGTGTACTACTTTTCCGGAAAGGAGAATGGTTCTTTCCAGTTTTTCCATCGTATCAGAGATCCTTAACGACGTTCACCATCTCGATGGCCGAAATCATCGCATCGGCGCCCTTGTTGCCCGCTTTGGTTCCGGCACGCTCGATAGCCTGCTCGATGCTGTCGGTGGTCAGAATGCCGTTGGTGACCGGTACGCCGCTCTTCAGACTGGCCGTAGCAATACCCTTGGCCGACTCGTTGGCTACCATATCGAAGTGAGGGGTAGCACCGCGAATCACGGCTCCTAAGCAGACGACCGCATCGTACTTGCCCGACTCTGCCATCTTCTGGGCGGTCAGCGGAATCTCGAATGCACCCGGCACATAAACGAGTGTCAGGTTGTCCGATTCGCCACCGTGACGGACAAAACAGTCCTGGGCACCTTCAATGAGGCGTCCTACAATAAAATCATTAAAACGCGAAGCCACGATGCCGATCTTCTGTCCGGCAGCGGTCAGGTTACCTTCAATAATTTTCATAACTTAGATTTATTTTTGGTTGTATTTCTCTTTCAGATCCTTTACATGCAGCAAGTGTCCCATCTTGGCATACTTGGTATCCATGTAGAACTCATCCTTTTCGTTGCAGGTCATCTCGATTGGCTCCCGACCCACTACCTTCAGACCGAAGCCGTCCAGTCCGTCGATCTTGGCCGGATTGTTGGTCATCAGAATCAGTTCGTGAATACCCAGGTCGGCCAGGATGGAGGCTCCGGTCCCGTATTCGCGCAAGTCGGCGGCAAAACCTAAGGCCAGGTTAGCCTCGACGGTATCCATACCCTGATCCTGCAGCTTATAGGCACGCAGTTTGTTGATCAGACCGATACCGCGTCCTTCCTGACGCAGGTAGAGCAGCACGCCGCGCCCTTTCTGTTCGATGCGCCGCAAGGCTTCGGCCAGCTGTTCGCCGCAATCGCAGCGCAGACTGCCAAAGGCGTCGCCCGTCAGACATTCCGAATGCACGCGGCACAGAACAGGTTCCGGAGTTGTCACATCGCCCTTCACCAGCGCCACATGATGCTCTCCGGTTACGCTGTTCACATAGCCGTATGCCTTGAAAGTGCCGTATTTGGTGGGCAGATCTGCCACCGTAACCTGTTCCACGAGTTTCTCTGTCCGCCGGCGGTAGGCCACCAGGTCGGCAATGGTAATCATTACCAGATTGTGCTTACGGGCAAATTCCTTCAGTTCGGTGGTACGCATCATGGTGCCGTCCTCGCGCATGATTTCGCAGCAAAGGCCGCATTCCTTCAGACCTGCCAGATGACAGAGGTCGACGGTTGCTTCGGTATGACCCGTGCGTACCAGCACGCCGCCTTCGCGTGCCTGCAAGGGGAACATGTGTCCCGGGCGACGGAAGTCGGAAGGCTTGGCGCCCTCAGCTACGGTAGCGCGGGCGGTAATGCCCCGTTCTACGGCCGAGATACCGGTTGTGGTCGAGATATGGTCGATGCTGACCGTAAAGGCGGTCAGATGATTGTCGCCGTTGTTGGCACACATCTGAGGCAGGTTCAGCTGCTCGCAGATCTGGCGGCTCATCGGCATACAGATCAGACCTTTGGCTTCGGACGCCATGAGGTTGACGTTTTCGGTGGTGGCGAACTCGGCGGCACAAATCAGGTCGCCTTCGTTTTCGCGGTCGGGATCATCGAGGGCCAGAATGCACTTGCCTGCCTTGATGGCCTCGATAGCCTCTTCGATTGTATTCAAATCCTTACTCATATCGTTGCATTTTAAATATTTCAGCATCCGTATTAAATTTATATCAGAATCCGTATTGTTTCAGTTTGTCGAGCAGGCCGGAATCCTGTTCCGGAGCCTTACCCAGCAGTTTCTCGACGTATTTGGCGATAACGTCGTTCTCCAGATTCACCAGATCGCCCACCCGGGCCTGATGAAGCGTTGTAGCCTGCTGCGTGTGCGGGATGAGCGAAACGGAGAACGAGCGCTCGTCCACCTTGGCTACGGTGAGCGATACTCCCTGTATGGTGATACTGCCTTTCTCGATGATGTACCGAAGCAGCTTCGGGTCGCACTCAACGGTAAGCCACAGAGCGGTATCGTCCTGACGGCGCGCTGAAATGCGACCTGTGCCGTCAATGTGGCCCGACACGATGTGTCCGCCCAAGCGGGTCTGCAGACTGAGGGCGCGCTCCAGATTCACGGCACTGCCCGGCTTCAGTTCGCCCAATGCTGTCCGATGAACGGTTTC
>JAGBQS010000306.1 GCA_017632695.1 Bacteroidales bacterium | reverse complement strand
AACTCATAGTAAAACATTTACGTAGCAAAGACATACGTCTGTTAACTCCACAGGCAGTAAGCCTGTTACCTCCTGATAACTCCCGTTAACTCCAAACAACACGGAACATTATAAATTCATATAACAATGAAGAAACTTCTTTTGGGCGATGAAGCCATTGCATTGGGCGCCTTGCATGCCGGACTGAGCGGCGTGTATGCCTATCCCGGCACACCATCGACCGAGATTACAGAATTTATACAGGGTCATCCGCTGACCCGCGAACGCGGTATTCATTGCCGCTGGTGCACCAACGAGAAAACCGCCATGGAGGCCGCGCTGGGCATGTCGTATGCCGGCAAGCGTGCCCTGGTCTGCATGAAGCACGTGGGTATGAACGTCTGCGCCGATGCTTTCGTCAATTCGGCCGTAACAGGCGTGCACGGCGGTCTGGTTGTGCTGGCTGCCGACGATCCTTCGATGCACTCCAGCCAGAACGAGCAGGATTCGCGCTTCTACGGTAAGTTCGCCCTGATTCCTATCTTCGAACCCTCCAACCAGCAGGAATGCTACGATGTGATGGCGAAGGCTTTCGACTACAGCGAGGCCATCAAGGAACCGGTCCTGCTGCGCGTGGTAACCCGTCTGGCTCATTCGCGTGCGGCTGTCGAGACTGCCGAAGTACGCGATACGAACCCGATGAACCCGTCCACCGACCAGTGGGTACTCCTGCCCGGCATTGCACGCCGTAAATACGAGGTGCTGCTCAGCAAGCAGCCGCAGATGATGGAGGCAGCCGAGAATTCTGTCTTCAACCGTGTGGAGAAGGGCGGTACGAAGTTGGGCATCATCGCCTGCGGTATCGGCTACAATTACGTGAAGGAGGCTGTCGGCAATGACGCCAACATCCTCAAGATCTCGCAGTATCCGCTGCCCGAAAAGAAAATCAAGGCTTTGGCAGCCGAGAACGATGCCATTCTGGTAGTGGAGGACGGACAGCCTGTAGTTGAACAGGACGTGAAGGCGCTGCTGGGTACCGGTTATGAGGTTAAGGGCCGTCTGACGGGCGATCTGCCCCGTACGGGCGAACTGACTCCCGACTGCGTGGCCGTAGCATTGGGCAAACCGGCAGGTCCGGCATTCGATGCAGCGAAGAACCTGGCTCCGCGTCCGCCTCAGCTTTGTCAGGGTTGCGGACACCGCGACGTATATGCGGCTTTGCGCCAGATCATCGACGAGATGCCCGATGCACGCGTATTCGGCGACATCGGCTGCTACACGCTGGGTGCCCTGCCTCCGTTCAAGGCACTGAGCAGTACCGTCGATATGGGTGCTTCCATCACGATGGCCAAGGGTGCCGCCGATGCCGGCTTGCGTCCCGCCATTGCCGTAATCGGCGATTCGACCTTTACGCACTCCGGTATGACCGGTCTGCTGGATGCCATCAACGAGAACTCGCCCATCACGGTCATCATCAGCGATAACCTTACGACGGGTATGACGGGCGGACAGGATTCGGCAGGTACGAACAAGTTCGAGGCCATCTGTCTGGGTCTGGGTATGGATCCGGCACACCTGCACGTGGTTACTCCGTTGCCCAAGAACATTCCGGACATTGCCCAGCTGCTGCGCGATGAGATTGCCTACGAAGGCGTGAGTGTCATTATTCCGCGCCGTGAGTGCATCCAGACGGCTGCACGTCATGCGCGGGAAAAGGCTAAGCAGAAGTGATGATATAAGGTTATATGGTTTTAAGGTCGCTTCGCTTGTAAGGTTATAAGGTATTATACTTACTTTAGGCGAGCATTTGTAACCAACCTCAAAACCTAAAAACCTCACAACCTCAAAACCTAAAGATATGAAAAAAGATATTATTCTGTGCGGTGTGGGCGGTCAGGGTATCCTCAGCATCGCAACCATCATAGGCGAGGCTGCCACCAAGGCAGGCATTAACCTCAAGCAGGCCGAGGTGCACGGCATGAGCCAGCGCGGCGGCGACGTACAGTCGAACCTGCGCCTCTCGACCGACGAAATCTGGAGCGACCTGATTCCGCAGGCCGGCGCCGACGTAATCATCTCGATGGAGCCGATGGAGTGCCTGCGTTATCTGGCATACCTGTCGCCCAAGGGAACCATTGTTACCAGCAGCAAGCCTTTCGTCAACATCCCCAACTATCCGGACGAGCAGGCCCTGAAGGCTGAACTGGAGGCCCTGCCTTCGGTGGTTCAGCTCGACATCGAGACCGTTGCCAAGGATTGCGGCAATGCCCGCGGCGCCAACATGGTGCTGCTCGGTATGGCGGCTCCTTATATCGGCATCCTTTCGACCGACGATTTGCGTGCAGCCGTTGCCCGTGTGTTTGCCCGTAAGGGCGAGGCCATCGTCGAGGCTAACCTGAAAGCCTTCGATGCAGGAGTGGCTGCCGTGAAGTAAAACCTATACATTATTATACTTACCATGTCAAAATTCCCAGTACCTGAAAATTCGTGCGAATACTTCGACAAGGAGCACGAAACCATGACCCGCGAGCAGATTGAGGCTCTGCAGGTGGAACGCTTGCGTGAAACCGTCAGGCGTTGCCAGAAGAATCCGTTTTACCAGAAGCGTCTGGAAGAAGCCGGTGTTACGCCCGAGAGCATCCAGACGGTGGCCGATGTGCGCAAACTGCCGTTTACAACCAAGCAGGACCTGCGCGAGAACTATCCTTTCGGCCTGGCTTGCGTACCCTTGCGCGACTGTGTGCGTCTGCATTCCAGTTCGGGAACAACGGGTAATCCGACGGTGATTCTGCACACCCAGAACGACCTCGACGAATGGGCCAATCAGGTAGCACGTAACCTGTGGATGGTCGGCCTGCGTCCGGAAGATGTTTTCCAGAACTCGTCGGGCTACGGAATGTTTACGGGCGGTCTGGGCTTCCAGTACGGAGCCGAGCGTCTGGGAATGCTGACCGTTCCGGCAGCTGCCGGCAACTCTTTGCGCCAGATCAAGTTCATGAAGGACTTCGGTACAACAGCCGTTCACGCCGTGCCTTCGTACGTAACACGTCTGTATGAGGTGATGCAGGAGCAGGGTGTAGATCCGCGCCGCGACCTCAAGCTGAAGATGCTTGCCATCGGTGCCGAACCGCACAGCGAGGAGCAGCGTCAGCGCATCGAGCAGATGCTGGGCGTTAAGGCTTACAACTCGTTCGGCATGTCGGAGATGTGCGGTCCCGGTGTGGGCTTCGAGTGCAAGGAGCAGAACGGCCTGCATTTCTGGGAAGACTATTATATTGTGGAGATTGTGGATCCGGAAACGCTGGAGCCCGTACCTGACGGCGAGATCGGCGAGCTGATCCTGACGAGCATCTGCCGCGAGGCTATGCCGCTGCTCCGCTACCGTACCCGCGACCTGACGCGCATTCTGGGCCGTACCTGTCCGTGCGGACGCAACCATATCCGCATCGACCGTATGAAGGGCCGTTCGGACGATATGATGGTATTGCGCGGTGTGAACATCTTCCCGATCCAGATTGAGAAGATCCTGATGAACTTCAAGGAACTGGCATCGAACTATCTGATTACGCTCACCACCGACGATGACAACGACAACATGACCGTCGAAGTCGAACTGGAGGAACTCTTCACCGACGATTATGCACGTCTGCAGGAACTGAAGCGCGAGGTAACCCGTCAGCTGAAGGACGAGATCCTGCTGACACCAATCGTGAAGCTGGTTCCAAAGGGCACCCTGCCGGTAAGCGAAGGCAAGGCCGTCCGCGTGGTGGACAAGCGAAAGGTTTATCAATAACCTCACAACCTCAAAACCTTACAACCTCAAAACCTTACAACCTCAAAACCTCAAGATTATGACTATTCGACAGCTTTCTGTTTTCATCGATGATAAGGCCGGGTCGCTGGTCCGCGTATTGGATGTTTTGAAGGAGGGTGGTCACCAGATCATCACCTCGACGCTGACCGACTCGCCAGAGTTCGCCATTTACCGTGTGCTGTGTACGGAGCCGGACAAGGCTTTTGCCTCGCTGCACAAGGCAGGCTTCAATGTGATGATGCCCGATGTGTTCGCCTTAGTGGTGGACGATGAGCCGGGTATGGCTGCACGTGCCATCGGTATTATTGCCGAAGCCGGTATCTCCGTCCGCTACATGTACAGTTTCCTGCTGGGCGGCAAAGGCATCCTGGTACTGCGCACACACCAGACCAACAAGGCTCAGGAAGTGATTGCACTGGCCAAGATCAAGCAGGCTTCGGAATCGGAGCTGAAGGCCCTGATGGAGCAGTCCATGTAAGACCGTCCGCATTTTTTGAATCGGATCCAAACCCCAAGAAAAGATGATACATAACCCCAAAATTGAATGTATGAGCAGAGCCGACATGACCGCTCTGCAGAGTGAACGTCTGCGCAACCAGGTGAAGCGCTGTTATGAAAACGTACCCTTCTACCGCAAGAAGATGGACCGTATGGGCCTTAAGCCCGAGGACATTCACGGCGTAGAGGATATCTACAAACTGCCTTTCACCACGAAGCATGATTTGCGCGACGAGTATCCATACGGCTTGCAGGCTGTGCCGCAAAGTGAGATCCGGCGTATCCATGCATCGTCGGGTACGACTGGCAAACCCGTTGTCGGCACCTATACGCAGGGTGACCTCGACAATTGGGCGGAGTGCGTGGCCCGCATGCTGGCCGTAGGCGATATCGGTCCCGGCGACATCGTTCAGGTGGCATACGGTTATGGCCTTTTCACGGGCGGTCTGGGTCTTCACGACGGTGTGCTGAAACGCGGCGCCGTTCAGCTGCCTACCTCGGCCGGTAACTCGGAGAAGCAGATCATGCTGATGAAGGATTTCGGTTCGACGGCTCTTTGCTGTACACCGTCGTACGCCTTGCATCTGGCCGAGGTAATCGAGCAGAGCCGCGACGTCAAGGCTGAGGATCTGAAGCTGCGTGTCGGCTTCTTCGGTGCCGAACCCTGGACGTGGGGCATCCGCCGCGAACTGGAGAAGAAGCTGCACATCAAGGCCATCGATATTTACGGTCTGACCGAAATGAGCGGACCGGGCGTAGGCGGCGAATGTCTGTTCCAGAACGGTACGCATGTGGCCGAAGATATGTTCTACCCGGAAATCATCAACCCCGAAACCCTCGAGCCTGTTGCTCCGGGCGAGGAGGGAGAACTGGTGTTCACTTCGCTCTGCAAGGAGGCAATGCCGATTCTGCGTTACCGTACCCGCGACCTTACCCACCTGATCTACGAGCCTTGCGAGTGCGGCCGTACCACCGTGCGTATCGGTAAGATTCTGGGCCGAAGCGACGATATGCTCATCATCCGTGGCGTGAACGTGTTCCCGTCGCAGATCGAGACTGTCCTGTCGGAGTTCCCGGTCTTCACGCCGCAGTATTTTATCACCGTCGACCGCAAGAACAACGAAGATACCTTCGACCTCGACGTCGAACTCCGTACCGAATACTTCTCGCCCAATCCGGCCAACCAGATGCCGTTCATCAAGCCGCTCTACGACCGTATTGTCAGCATGATCGGTATCAAGCCGAACATCCACATCAAGGAACCGGGCAACATCGAACGCTCTATCGGCAAGGCCAAGCACGTGCTCGACAAGCGTACGCTCCTGCAGGATTGGAAGTAAAAATTCAGGCCAATTTTGGCTGCGAGGAGTTAGCAGGAGTTAAAGGAAGTTAGCAGGCAATGCCTGCGGGAGTTAACGGACGATACAATTGTAGATTCATAGCAAAAGTCCGTTAACTCCACAAGCCAACGGCTTGTTAACTCCGGTTAACTCCTATTAACTCCCTTTATTGTAGAAATCTTTAAAACCAAAGTGAATGTTAGACGAACAAATAGTAACCGCCGAGATTGCTGCCATGCAACTCGGCGACTTCTCAACAGCCACCATCCGTGACATCCAGTCTTTGAGCAAGGTGCTCGAAGAGAAAACCGGTCAGCCGTTCATCCATCTGGAGATGGGTGTGCCGGGTCTGAAGCCCTCGCAGATTGCCTTGCAGGCCGAACAGAAGGCTTTGGCCGAAGGGTGCGCCGCCATCTATCCGCCCAACGGCGGCATCCCGCGCATCAAGAAGGCTGCTTCCGAGTTCGTGAAGGCCTTTATCGGCATCGACATCGATCCGCTGGGCTGCATTCCTACCACAGGCAGCATGCAGGGCACCTTTGCCACGTTCATGGCGCTCAGCCACGCTTTCCGCGGTACGGGCAAGGATACCGTCCTGCTCATCCAGCCGGGCTTCCCCGTGCAGACTACCCAGTGCGACGTTATCGGTCTCAGGCACGTCGGCCTCGATATCTATAATTACCGGGGCGAGGCGCTGATCCGTAAACTCGAGGAGATGGTAGCCGAGGGCAATATCTGCGCCATTGTCTATTCGAACCCCAACAACCCGTCGTGGGTCTGCTTTACGGACGAGGAGCTGCGCGGCATCGGCCAGCTGGCAACCCGGTACGATTTCATTGTGCTCGAAGACCTGGCTTATTTCGCCATGGATTTCCGTCGGGACCTGTCGCACCCCTATGCAGCCCCCTATCAGGCTACGGTGGCCAGATATACGGATAACTACGTGCTTTGGGTATCGGGCTCGAAGGCGTTCTCGTATGCCGGACAGCGTATCGGCGTGACCTGCATCGGCAACCGGATGTATCATCGCGTCTTTGCCCCGTTGCAGGAAAACTTCGGCGTTGGCGAGTTCGGCAACTTCTTCTGCAACCGGCTGATGTACACCCTTTCGAGCGGAACCACCCACAGCGTGCAGCATGCAATGGCTGCCCTGATGGAAGCCGCCTGCAGCGGGGCGTATAACTTCCTGGACGATGTGAAGGAATACGGCCGGCGGGCAGCTTTCATGAAGAAGGTGCTGCTCCGGAACGGATTCTATCTGGTGTACGACAACGACATGGGCGAACCTTTGGCCGACGGCTTCTACTTTACCGTACAGTATCCGGGCATGACCGATCTGGAGCTGACCAAGGCGCTGATGTATTACGGCATTTCGGTTTATCCGCTGGATACAATGGGAAGCAACGAGCAGGGCGTGCGCATCTGCACCTCGTTCTTCAAGCCGGAACAGGAACCGCTCTTCGAGGAGCGCATCGGACATTTCCACAGGACACACCCGACGGAATAAAACAGTTCAGGGGGTAAAAGAACATCGCTTTTACTCCCTTTTACAATTTAACAGCAGTATCATGAATAACTTGTTTGCAACACTAATCAGCCAGTCACTGAATATTCCGTACCGGCAGGTTGAGGCTACCCTCGGCTTGCTGGCCGACGGTTGTACCATACCTTTCATCAGCCGGTACCGCAAGGAGGCTACGGGCGGCCTCGACGAAGTGCAGATTGCCGACATCGCCACCCAGCGCGAAAAGCTCGAGGAGATTGCCCGGCGCAAGGATACCATCCTGAAGACCATCGAAGAGCAGGGCAAGCTGACCGACGAGCTGCGTCAGCGCATAGCCGATACCTGGAACCCGACTGAACTGGAGGATATCTATCTGCCCTATCGGCCTAAACGCCGTACCCGTGCCCAGGTGGCCAAGGAGAAAGGTCTGGAGCCTTTTGCCCAGTTCCTGCTCAGTCAGGCGGCATAGCCGCGTTCGGACATGCCTGTGGGAATGCAGGTGCGCAGTTATGTGGATCCAGCCAAGGGCGTGAATACCGAAGAGGAGGCCATTGCCGGCGCACAGGACATCATTGCCGAGATGGTGGCCGAGGATGAGAAGGCGCGCGGATCGCTACGCCGTAACTTCGAGCACGATGCCGTCATCCAAAGCAAGCTGGTGAAGGGCAAGGAGGAGGAAGCCCAGAAGTTCCGCGATTACTTCGACTTCCATGAGAAACTGTCGCGATGCGCTTCGCACCGGCTGCTGGCTATGCGTCGCGGAGAGGCCGAAGGCTTTCTGCGTGTCAGCATCGAGGGCGATGATGCCATTTGCATGGAGCGCCTGAACCGTCAGTTTGTGCGCAATGGCAGCGAGGCGGGCATGATTGTGGCCGATGCCGTTGCCGACGGATTCAAGCGTCTGCTGAAACCTTCCATCGAGACGGAGTTTGCCCAAAGTTCCAAGGAGAAGGCCGACGAGGAGGCCATCCGCATCTTTGTGCGTAACCTGGAGCAGCTGCTGATGTCGGCGCCTTTGGGACAGAAGCGCGTCCTGGCGCTCGATCCCGGTTTCCGTACCGGCTGCAAGGTGGCTTGCCTGGATTCCGAGGGGAACCTGCTGCATCACGATGTCATCTTCCCGCATCCGCCCAACAGCCGTTTTGTGGATGCCATGAACAAGATGGAGGAGCTGGTTGCTAAGTATCGCATCGAGGCCATCTCGATCGGCAACGGAACGGCAAGCCGCGAGACCGAGGAGTTCGTAAAAGGTCTGGACTGTACGGCCGACGGCAAGGTGCAGGTCTTTGTGGTGAGCGAGGACGGAGCATCCATCTATTCGGCCTCGAAGGCGGCACGCGAGGAGTTCCCCGATCAGGACGTGACCGTGCGCGGAGCCGTTTCCATCGGCCGCCGTCTGATGGATCCGTTGGCGGAACTGGTGAAGATCGACCCTAACTCCATCGGTGTCGGACAGTATCAGAAGGATGTGAATCAGACAGAACTGAAACGGAACCTCGACCTGACCGTCGAGAGTTGCGTGAATAAGGTGGGCGTGAACGTCAATACGGCTTCCAAGCATCTGCTGACATACGTTTCGGGTCTGGGCCCGCTGCTGGCGCAGAATGTGGTCAGCTACCGAGCCGAAAACGGAGCGTTCCGTTCGCGTCAGGATCTGAAGAAGGTGCCGCGTATGGGACCCAAGGCTTTCCAGCAGGCAGCGGGCTTCCTGCGTATCAGCAATGGCGACAATCCGCTGGATAACAGTGCCGTGCATCCGGAATCGTACTGGGTAGTCGGACAGATGGCGCGCGATTTGAACTGCCAGGTGTCCGACCTGATAGGAGAGAAGGGGCAGGACTTGCGTTCGCGCATCGATCTGAACCGTTACGTCTCGGCTGCCGGCAACGGACACGAGGCGTTGGGTCTGCCTACCTTGCAGGATATTATGTCCGAGTTGGCCAAGCCCGGACGCGATCCGCGCGAAGCCCTCGAGGAATTCAGCTTCGACAAGAACGTGAAAACCCTCGAGGACCTGCAGCCCGGTATGGTTCTTCCGGGCATTGTGACCAACATTACCAACTTCGGCGCCTTTGTGGATGTGGGCGTGCATACGCAGGGCCTGGTTCACGTTTCCGAAATGGCCGACCGTTTCGTGAAGGATCCCAACTCCATCGTCTCGCTCCACCAGCACGTCATGGTGCGCGTCAAGGAGGTGGACCTCAAGCGCGGCCGTGTGGCATTGAGCATGAAGGGAGTGAAGTAGTCGATTGAAAATTGACAGTTGATAATCTTATCTAATTGATAATTGACAATTGATAATTGATAGTTGACAGTTGTCCTTATACTGACAATGTAGCTTCCTGACGCTGAAGGCGTCATCGCTCAATAACCGGGGGTACAGCTTGCTGCACCCTCGGTTTGGTGCAGTGGGATGATTAGCACTCTGAAGGAGTGCCCCACGACCGGAAGGCACTGAATCCGGAACTTT
>JAGBQS010000305.1 GCA_017632695.1 Bacteroidales bacterium | reverse complement strand
GTTTCGGTAATCCTTGAGCGTTGTCATTTCCCTTGTTCTGAAACCGGAAGAGTAAACATTGCATACTGTGGTTCCACGGGCAACCATGCTTCCTTCTTCCGCCACATAATCCACACTCGTCACGCCTTCAGCGTCAAAAGTGTAAAGTAATCCCCGTAACCTGCTTTGCAAGTTGCGGGGATGTTCGTATTTAGTAATTACTCCAAGGGCAGTAATTTGTAATTCTTAATTACCGCAAGGGCAGTACTCAACGGCTCTCACGTCCTAACGGGTCGTAGTATTTCTGGTCCTTGCGGATCAGGAAGCGGCCGTTACGGAGCATCTTGGCGGTGCGGCTTTCCGGCTGTGCATCGGCATTCACGCGGCTGATTGCCGACGGCTCGCCCTCCTGCTTGAACAGGAAGTTGCTCCAATAGTTGGTATATGCGTAACCATTCACGGTGGTCGAAGCGTAAATGTAAACCGTGTCCGAGAAGTAGCCTTCCGGGAAACCTTGCTCTTGCCATAACTCCCCGAACATCTGCTGCCACATGGCACTGTCGGCCAATTCGGTATCCTTAAACTCTTCGTCCGTGCGGATCAAGACTTTATCCAGTTCTGTAATTCCGACGTGCTCCATCGTGCCTTCGGGCACATAAAGGGTGGCGTTCATGTAGGTCTGCGCATGGAAGGCATCTTCAGGAATGGCAATCGGAATGGTGCTGCGGACGGTAACCGTCTTCAGTTTGCGGCAGCCCGTGAAAGCCTCGCTGCCTATGGAGCGGATGTTCGAGCCGATGACCAGATCGGTGATGCCCATATCGACATTGTCCCAGCCGCCGTTCATGATGCCGTCCTCGATTTCAACCACGCTATCGGGCAGTTCCAGACGGGTCAGGGCGTAGCAGCCGGCCAAGGCACCGTTGCGGATTACCGTGGTGTTGGGACTCAGAATCAGTTCGGTAAGGTTCCAGGCAGCGCCGTACAGGATGCAGTAAGGGATTTCGGTTACATAGGGGCCGAACTCCACACGCTGCAGCTTGCCGTTTCCGTACCAGTTGTCGATGAGCGACGAAGGTGCCTGCCAGCCGCCGCAGTTACGGCCGATGTAGGCCTGCAGGACGTTCGGGAAGGCAAATGAGCGACCCCAATAGCCGCCGGCATTGATGCCGGAAGGATCGTCCTGAATGGTAATGCTCTCTACCCCTTCGGAGTAAAAGGTCATATCGCCGATACCGATTACCGACGGAGGAATCACAACGTGCTTGAAGGAATGGCAGCAACCGAAAGCCGCATCGCCAAGTGTAAGCACCGTGTTCGGGATATCCACATCGGTCAGGTTGACGCAATCCTGGAAGGCATAGGCTCCGATGTACTGCAAGCCCTCGGAAAGAATGACCTTGGAGAGTCCCGTGCAGCCGCGGAAGGCGTTCTCGCCGATGCCCGTTACCTTGAACACTACGCTGTTATAGCTGGCAGTTGCTGGAATAAACACCTCGCCGGTATAGCTCTGATAAGTGAAGTTTGGGTCGAATTCGTCGGGCTGGTACGTAACTTCGGCCGTCCGCTCGGAAACGGACGTAATACGATAGTAAACGTTTCCTTCGGCGAAATCGTAAGCGAAAGCCGTGCTGCTCACCGCTGCAAACAGGGTAGCAACTAAGATGTGTAAACCTTTTTTCATATTTTTGCGTTTTTATGGTTAATACTCGGATTAAACGATCCGGCAGGTTGTTGCCGACCTCAGCTTTTCTCTGCCGCAAAGATAGGTACTATTTGCAGATTTGCCAAATAAATGGCTGATTTTAACTAAAAAAGATGCCCTAAAACGGCAAAAACGGATTGCAAACCCTGCCGGAAAATGGCAAAAACGGGCTGCAATCCGCTGTTTTTTATGTTGACGGACAAGAATTGCCGGACAAGAATTACCTTACCAGATAGATTCCGCCTGCCTGCGGCTTCTGAACCGGACGGCCCATGAGGTCGAAGTACCGGCGCGTGGTGCTCCTGTCGGACACCGTAACGGTGGTGATGGCCGACGTTCCGCCGCCGTTGCGGATAGTCTCGCCGTCGTAGTAGCCTACCAGCGTTGAGAGATAATCGGTGAGCGCCGATTTCAGTTCCGGAATCAGCGACTGGTTGGCGTCCTCGGTCTCGTTATCAAACTCCCAGCGGAAGTCACCGTGCTCGCATCGGCCGGCACCGTACTGGCCTGTCACGATGCCCGGCACAAGGGCAGGATCGTCGGGCGCCGAGAGATACATATTGGCGCTGTCGGTATCGAAGTTACTGTACGGCGTGCTGCCCTTCAGGGTGAGGACATCGGCCGGAACCTGCTCCTGACGGTCCGAAACGGCATAGACATCGAAGCCGGTTGCGCTGTTATCGTGCTGTGTGATAAGCGATACGGCTCCTTCCACCTGATTGTTCCACCACTTGACGATGCCTCCGTTCTCGCCCGAAAGCAGGCCTTTCTTGCTCTGCTTGGCGTTCACGAGGTTCTTGTCGGTGCCCTGTGCCGAAGCAATGACCGGATACCGGCAGTTGCGGAAATAATTGCCCTCAACCAGCGCCGACGAGCCGCAGGCCATACCTACGCCGTAGAGCGAGTTACCGTCGTAATAATTATTGAACACGTGGAAGGCATTGCCGTTGCGGCAGCGCGGCAGACGCTGGTCGGCATGATCGAACCAGTTGTGATGATAGGTCAGCTGGTTGGCATAGCCCGAAGTCACCGATTTGGCATCGATGAGGCAGCACTTGCCGCAGTCGAAGAAATGGTTGTATGAAATGGTGCAGTACTGGCTCAGCTTGATGTCGATGGAGCCGTCGCCCTTCACCTGATCGGCATCGCTGCCCACCTGTCCGTAGAAGATGTCGTTGTGGTGGAACCAGCAGTTTGAGTTGTCCGAAGCTACCGAGATGGCATCGTCCATGCAGAGCATGATGGCCAGATTGCGGACTTCGACTCCCACCGCATTGCTGACCTGCATGCCGAAGCCCCAGAAAGTGGCATCGTTGCCCACGCCATCGAGGGTCATCGGCAGTTCGCTGTACGCTTTTTCGCCCTTGATGGCAAGACCTTCGCCCGATGAGAGGAACTTATCCACGTCCGAGTCCTTGAGCATACCTACCACGCGGATGCACAGAGCCGGCAACGGCGAATCCATGTTGAGACACTTGCGGTAAC
>JAGBQS010000304.1 GCA_017632695.1 Bacteroidales bacterium | reverse complement strand
CGTTGCAGAAAGCCTGGAACGCAGCGTCATCGGTATTCAGCCGGTGCAGAATGGCAGCCTTCAGGGCGCGTGCCTTGTGGTTGTGCCAGCCCGAGAGGAGCGACTTGTCGATGAGGTTGAGCGCCTCCCCGAAGTCCTGCCGCTGACAGGCAATCTGGGCACACATCAGGTAGCCTGCCTGCTGCCAGGCGGCGTTCCAGGTGGATTTATATGCCCAGTCGTAGGCTTCGTCGGTTTGGCCCTGATACTTCAGGCAAAGAGCCAGATTGTAAAGCGGCTCACCGTCGTAGGGGTTCAGGTTGCGTTTCTGCAAAACCTTCACAGCCGTGCGGAGGTAGCCTTCGGCCTTCTGGAAGCGTCCGCGACGCAGGTACCACAGGCCCATTGCATTGTTGCAGCGCACGTCGAGGGGATCCCGGCGCAGCGCCTCCTCGTAATAGTCGAGTGCCGACCAGGTAGCGTGGCGGTACTGTTCGAGGTGCAGGCCCGTCAGATAAAGCTGCTCGTTGGTCTTGATTTCGTGAGGCAGCAGGGCGGCTTCCGCAGCATCGGGTATCGGTGTGATCTCGTCCGGCTCCGGGTCGTAGGTAAGAACCACGCGTCCCTTGCTGATAATCTGTACGTGTGCATGAGCAGCCTCCAGACCTTCCACCGGTTTGCAGTAAACCTGTTCGGGCGAAAGGTCCAGGGTTTCTTCCAGAAGGAGGGTTCCGGAATCGTCGGTCACCTTCAGTGTAATGTGCTGCAGGGACGTGGCGAAGAGTTTCAGTTCGCCGTCCTCCACATTGATGAGCAGGTCCTTGCTGGCATTCTTCACCAGACCCAGTTCGCGGTAAGGCATGAAGTACTGTACGAACGACTTCTCCTCGTACGGCATCAGCCAGGTAAAGTCGGGCTGGTTCTCGGTATAGACACCCGCCATCAGTTCGATGTAAGGTCCGTCCTCGTCGGTCAGGGCACGGTCCCAGGCCCGGCCGAAGTCGCCGTTACCCCAGGTCCACTGTTTCTTGCCGGGAGCGAAGTGATGGTCTGCCACATGCAGCATACCCGCCTGGGTGTCGTTCTCGTAGCCGCCCTCGAAGTTGTATTTCGATTTGGCAATCATGTACGAAGTCGGTACAAAAATGTTCCTGTAGTTCGAGATATCCACACCGGCACTGTAGTCCATCTTATAATACGTACCCGTAGCAATCGGGAACGAGCTGACGGCGCGTTTGCCGTGATCGAAGACTGCATTCACATCGGGCGGGAAGACGCTCTGGTATTCATCGTTCACAGCCACAGCCGGATTGGCCCACCACAGAAAGGTCTGCGGGGTAGGAGTCGGGTTGTAAAGCCGTCCGTGAATCTCCAGATAGGCACAGCCCGGACGCAGCGTAAAGCCGGCCTGCCCCTGCTGATGGAACATCCGTTCGCGTTCGTTCACCCACACCGTAACAGAACCGTCGGAGGCATTCTCGATGGTACAATCCACCGGCATGAACGTCGACGGACGGTGATGCTGCGGCCAGTTGAACTCGATGCCGCCTGAAATCCAGGGACCGAGCAGACCCACCAGAGCGGGCTTGATGACCTGATTATAATAGATGAAATGACGTTGCCGTATCTTATCGTAAGCCATCTGGACACGTCCGCCCAGTTCAGGCAGGATCATGACCTTGATGTACTCATTCTCGATAAAGACGGCATGATACGTCTTAGATGTTTTCTCATTGCTGATGCTTTCAATGACAGGATAGGGGTATACAACGCCCGATGAACCCTGATACACACGATTTTCGAGGAAGATGGGGTTCTTTTCGGGTTTGCCGACTTCGTAGGTCGGGATGACAACGTCTTCGCGCCAGGCAGTTACCATGGGGTTATTTACTATTTGATTGTTTATTTTATAAGGGAGTTATCTTGTTTTATTGGGAGTTAACGGGAGTTATTGGGAGTTAACGGACGTTACCAATGCTAATAAAAAAACATTTGTCCATAATCTTTGCAGCAAAAACAAACGTCCATTAACTCCACAGGCACAAAGCCTGTTAACTCCTATTTATTATTTTACCAATTCTTTCTCGAGCTCCTCAAGGCTCTTGCCGCGGGTTTCCGGGCATCGGCGCCATAGGAAGATGAAGGCACACAGGCAGATGGCCGAATATACCCAGAACGAACCGAAGGTGCCTAACGAGGCGTTCATGGGCGGGAAGAAGAAGGTAAGCGTGCAGCATCCCACCCAAAGGGCAAAGGTGCAGGTTGCCATTGCTATGCCGCGGATGCGGTTCGGGAAGATCTCGGCCAGTAGGGTCCAGGTAACAGGCCCCAGCGTCATGGCGTAGCAGGAGATGGCTGCCACCACCAGTGCCACCATGACAACGCCCGTCAGTTCCAGATAATAGCAGGTACCCAGGATCAGATATATCAGGCCGAGTCCGCCGGCACCGATCAGCATCAGTGTACGGCGTCCCCATTTCTCGATGGTGTAGAGGGCAACAACCGTAAAGATCACGTTGGCGATGCCGGTTATGACGATGTTGATGAACATACCGTCCACGTTAAAGCCTGCTCCCAGGAAAATCTCCTGCGCATAATTGAAAATCACGTTCGTGCCGCACCACTGCTGGAAGACGGCTATTACCAGACCCAGAATCAGCACGGGAGCATAGCGGCTCGAGAACAGCTCGCCCAGACCTGCCTGCTGGCTTCCGGCAGTCTGCAGGGCCGATGCATTTCTGCCGTTTCTCAGTTGTACGAAGACCGGCGATTCGGGGATAAAGAAACTCAACAGGAGGAAGAGGGCTGCCGGAAGGGTCTCTGCCCAGAACATCCAGCGCCAGCCCCAAGCCAGGTTCCAGGCCTGCGAGGCGGCATCGGACGTGTCGCGTGCCAATAGCATATTCACAATCTGTGCCGCCAGAATACCCAGCACGATGGTCATCTGGTTCAGGCTCACCATGCGTCCGCGGATATCGGCAGGACTCACCTCGGCAATATAGACAGGCGACAGAGCCGAAGCCACACCGATGCCCACACCGCCGATGAAGCGTGCCACGCAGAACATTGTGAATCCGTCGTACCAGCCGGTAGCAATGGCGCTCACCGTAAAGAGTACGGCAGCTGTGGTGAGCAGCGGCTTACGTCCGTAGCGGTCGGCAAGCGCACCAGCCACCATCGCGCCGCCCAGACAGCCCACCAGAGCCGAAGACATGGCCACGCCCTGCATGAAGGGACTGTCGGCAATGCCGAAGAAGAGTTCGTAAAAAGGTTTGGCACCGCCAATAACTACCCAGTCGTAGCCGAAGAGCAGACCTCCCATTGCGCTGACGCAGCAGATGAAGAAGAGGTGTAGTCGCGAAGTGTTGTTCATGTGCGCTTACCGGTTACGGGTTTACTTCATTTTCTTCAGGGTCTGTGCCTTGCCGTTGTAGCTGACCGTAGCTGTGCGTCCGCCCACAACCCGGATGTTGAAGGTGCGGTTCTGTAGCATACCCTCGAACGAGCCCGAACGCTTGCTTATGGACAGCGTACCGGCCTTGTCGTTCCAGTGCAGGGCGATGGTCGAGTATTTGCCCTGTTCGTAGTTGTAGTTGTCACCTTCGTCCTCGTAGAGGGTGAAGTCGGAATCGGCACTCGGGTAAACCACAATATCCATGTTCTCCCACTGGGTCATGTCAGCCCACTGGGTAACAGGAGCCTGCGGCAGGATGGTTCCGGCCTTGATGTAGAGCGGGAAGGTGCGGATGTCGCCCTGCCATTGTGTCTTGCCGGCCGACAGGCGTTCGTCGGTAAAGTAGTTGTACCAATCGGTGCCCT
>JAGBQS010000303.1 GCA_017632695.1 Bacteroidales bacterium | reverse complement strand
TTCTTTACCCTTTACTCTTTACTCTTTACTCTTTACCCTTTACCCTTTACTCTTTACTCTTTACCCTTTACCCTTTACTCTTTACTCAATACCCTTTACTCAATACCATACCGTTCCAGTTTCTGTTTCAGCACCATCAGGCTTGCCCAGGCTTCACGTCCGGCTTTTTCGCCGCGGTTGATAAGCGTTTCAGTGTCTTTGTCTCCGAAACTGCTGCCCGAGAATCCGGAAACGTCCGGATGAATCAGAATATCGGCATTCAACCGGTTCGTCCTGTACTTATTCAGATCCGGACGTGCATATTGCCAGGCCAGAACGGCAGGAAGACCGTAAGAGTGAATCGGTCGTCGGGTTTCCTGTTCGGCTCGTTTGGCGTCCATGAGGTCGATGGCAATCACGTAATCGGCGCCCAGTTTGCGGGCAACATCCACGGGCAGATTGTTCAGCAGACCGCCGTCAATCAGTTCCATCGAGTCTTTTCGGACAGCACGCCACAGGATAGGGACCGACATGCTGGCCCGTATGGCCGAAGCTACGTTGCCGCTATCGAGGCAGACTTCGCAAAAGTGGGTAACATCCACCGACATGCAGCGCAGAGGTATCGGCAGTTCATCGAAGTGGCAGGATCGATGTCCTGTCAGCGAGTCGATTTTTTCTTTGTACCGGTCTCCGTTCATCAGGCTGGGGAGCGCGCGTCTTTCTTTCAAGGTCTGTCTGGGAGTAGGTTTGAAGTCCATCAGCAAATAGGGCCAGTCGGTGGCTCTGAAAATCGAATCGAGCTGCTGGGCATTGTAACCGCAGCAATAGAGTCCGCCCACAATCGAGCCGGCCGAAGTACCTACAATCAGGTCGATGGGGATACCGGCTTTTTCGACGTATTTCAAGGCGCCTATGGCAGCAGCGCCCTTAGCGCCGCCTCCACTGATGACTAATGCCACTTTCGGTCTGGTTTCGGCTGGCTTGTTAATAGGGTGTGTCACGTTGTCCGATGCGGTTGCACGGGAGGAAGTCTGAGCGGGAAGAGCGGCTGGCCATAATCCTGCCAGTAGCAGCATTCCGCAAAACAGTATTTTTTTCATGTGTATCATCTTCAGAAATGCAGATTCATGTTCAGAAATGCAGATTCAAGGTGCAAAGATATATAATTCTTTCAAAAAATAGACCATTTATTTGGAATTATTATTTAAAAACCTTATTTTTGCAACCGAATACCATTCAAATTAACAAGCAGCTAGCTTAAAAACCAAACTTAAAAATGAAACCAAACTTTAGGAAGAGGCTCCTGGCAGCCGTTGTGATTCTTGCCGCAAGTATTTCGATACAGGCAAAAAATAATATGTCGGCTTACCTGTTTGCCTACTTTACCGGAAACGCTCCGGAACAGGAGCAGATTCATTTCGCATACAGTTACGACGGTTTTAACTTCGAACTGTTGAACGATGGAAAGCCCATTATCGGTTCGGACACGATTGCCATCATGAAGGGCGTGCGCGATCCTCATATTCTGCGTGGTCACGACGGCTATTTCTATATGGTTGTTACAGATATGCAGTGCAGCCGCGGATGGGCCAGCAACAGGGGTATCGTCCTGATGCGCTCCAAAGATATGGTCACTTGGGAACATCATACGGTGCACTTCCCTGAAAAATATAAAGGTACCAATCTGGAACATGTAACCCGCGTGTGGGCACCACAAACCATCTTCGATGAAAAGGCACAGAAGTATCTGATTTATTTCTCGCTGTTAACCGACGACGGATCCATTCCGTATGACCGTGTGTATTATGCATACGCTAACGCCGATTTCTCTGATCTGGAAGGAACGCCTGAAGTCTTTTTCGATTACCAGCAGGCTGCTATCGATACCGATATCGTACAGGATCAGTTCGGGACCTATCACATCTTCTTTAAAACCGAGGGTTCGAAAGTTAAGGGTCTGAAGCAATACGTAGCGCGTGATCTGAGCGACTGGAAGTCATGGCGCATGATTGACGGCTATTGCCAGGATACAAAAGAGGCTGTCGAGGGATCGGGTGTGTTCCCGTTGCTCGAAGGCGGCTGGTGCCTGATGTACGACTGCTACATGAACGGTCACTACCAGTTCTGCAAGAGCCCGGATCTGCTGTTCTTCAAGGCATACAAGAACACCGAAACCAAGGGTGCGTTTACCCCTCGTCACGGCACCATCATGCAGATTACCAAGAAGGAGCTGAAACGCCTGCAGAAAGCATTTCCGGGTTCCAAATAAATCCAATCCGTAATACTTTAAGTAATACGTAAAGAAGTAAAAGAAACCTAAAACAAACAATCTACAAATAACAAGTAATTCATTACTAGTAAAAATCTGAAAAACAATGAAACGTTATGCAATTGGCATGGATATCGGAGGAACCAACTCCGTATTCGGCATCGTCGACCGTGAAGGCCATGTAGTGTGCTGCAACAGTATCAAGACGCAGGAATACTCCCTCATTGACGATTATGTGGAAGCTGTCAGTCAGGGAGTCGAAGCCCTGATGGAACAGGTTGGCGGCAAGGAGAATATCGAGGGTTTCGGCATCGGAGCTCCCAACGGCAACTATTATAAAGGTACCATCGAACTGGCGGCCAACCTCCCTTGGAAGGGTGTTGTTATTCCGCTTTGTGAGATGTTCGAGAAGCGTTTGGGACTGCCGACCCATCTGACTAACGACGCTAACGCAGCAGCTTTGGGTGAGATGGTTTACGGTGCTGCCAAAGGAGCCAAGAACTTCATCATGATTACGCTCGGAACTGGCGTCGGAAGCGGTATTGTAGTAGACGGCAAGCTGCTGTACGGATCGACCGGTTTTGCCGGCGAGCTGGGTCACGTAATCGTAAACCGTACTCCACAGGCCCGTCTGTGCGGCTGTGGCCGCCGGGGATGTCTGGAAACCTATTGTTCGGCAACGGGTATTGCCCGCACAGCCCGTGAGCGCGTCATAGCTATGGCCGAACCATCCTTGCTGCGCGATCTGGATGTCATGAAGATTACTTCGAAGGACATTTACGATGCCGCTGTGCAGGGAGATGCGATGGCTATTTCCATCTTCCGCGAAACAGGCACCATACTGGGCCGTGCTTTGGCCGATATGGTGGTATTCTCGTCGCCCGAAATGATTGTGCTGTTCGGCGGTCTGGCAAAGGCAGGCGACTATATTCTGAAGTATGCCGAAGAGGCTATGAACGAGAATCTGCTGCCAATCTTCAAGGGTACCGTCAAGCTGGTGCTTAGCGGACTGAAGGATGCCGATGCGGCTGTGCTCGGAGCTTCAGCATTGGGCTGGAAGGAATAAGCGGTTGCGCAACTCCGGTAGGAAATTCCACCTCCTCTTAAGCATTTTTTGAACTTTTCCACGGGGATTTTTTTACTCCCCTACTGGGGAAAAATATTTTGCTAACTGGGGAGCAAAAATGCACGAAAGTGTGCAATTTTGTGCAATCTGCGTAATAAAATAGGAAAAAACATCTCTTTTTGGAGGTGTTTTTTCTTTTTTTAAAGATTTTTCTTCCTTTATTTCCAATATAAAACGTATCTTTGCGCAGAAGTTATCCCTTATAAAAGAAGTTTTATCCTTTGTAAAAACATATTAACCATGAAGCGAATGCGTTTCGTCAATATACTACTTCTGTTCTTTTGCGCTGCTTGTCTGCGTGCGCAAAGCACGCAGTATGTGCAAGTATTGGAGTATATTCCGGACTTTGAGAAAATCGGTACCGATGCCAAGCGAGTACCTTTGGGTAATGTCGAAATTTCGGCATTGGGAGCGGGTACTGTAGTGACCGATAGGCTTGGTGTCTGCAAACTGGAATTCCTGACCAAGAATCCGGGCGATGAACTTCGTTTCAGACGCGTATATAAGTCGGGTTACGAGATGCTGAACCCGGTTCAGGCGGATGTCCATTATGTGATTCATACGGCCAACGACACCATTCAGCTCGTTATGATTACCAACGAGAATCAGCTTCGCCGAGGCCAGATTTTTGCCCAATTTGCCGAGAATCAGTACAACCGTCAGAAGGAGGCCGAAATGGCACGTCTTGATAAGAATTCGGAAAAATACGAGGAAGAGCTGCGAAACATAGAACTGGATTACCAGCAGAAGATGGATAACATCGGCAATTACGTCAGGACGATGTCGCGAATGGACTTTTCGACGCTGACCGGTCAGGACAAGATTGCTTTCGATCTGTACGTGAAGGGAGAATACGAGAAGGCTATCGAAGTGATCGATAATATGAACCTGATTGATCTTTATCGGGTAAGCGTCCAGGCGGCTCGCCGTCTTGAGAATGCACGCGAAAAGGTGATGTCTGCCGAAAAAGCGCATCGGGTTCAACGCGATACATTGCGGGTTCATCTGTACAATCATCTTTCGATTCTGATCCTCGAAGGTTCAAGTTCGAGTATGAACAAGGCCATGCGGATGCTCGAGAAAATGCTGACCGCAGATCCGCTTAGCGTACAGGCCATGAGAATCTATATGGGACTGTGTCTCGACTCGAAATACTTCGCTTTTGCCGACAGTCTGATTCGCGAGGAGATTCAAAGGCCGGATCTGACCCTCTATCAGGAGGTTTTCCTGAGAACTTGTGTCAGCCAGTTGCTGGTAGCGCGCAGACGCTATTCGGAGGCACGCCATCATTTGTCGCAAAGTGAGCTGAAACGCGATGAACTGATTCGGGCTGATTCGGCTGACATGCACTTGTGGTATCGGAAAATGATGTGCCACCAGTTGACAGCAACTTGTATGTACAATAATAACGAGTATGACAAGGCTGTCAGGCAGATTCATAAAAGCTATGATGCTTACAAGCACCTTCGTGCGCTCGATGAGGAGCCGTGTATCTATATTAATGAGGCGTATTTGACGTTGGGTCAGAATATCGACATGCTGATTGATATGGGAGAAGAAGCATTTGCCGATTCTATTTATGAGATGGCTCGCGAACGTGTTACGTTGCGTTTGGTGCAGAATACGCTCAAAACCCGGTATGTGGTATTGTCTTACAATATCCGTCACGGTAACATGCTGATACAGGACGGAGAATTCGATAAGGGTTATGAGCTGATCAAACAGCAGTTGCCGGAACTGGAACACATGTATGAGGTAAATCCGATGCTGGTTGATGAATTGTATTTGCGAGCCCTCTCTTCGCTTCGCAATTACTATAAATACAAGGTGAATGCTCAGAAGGTATTGGAACTGAGCCAGAAATCCGAGGCCGTTTATTACCGGATGATGGAAATGGAGGAAGAAGTGAACAAGCACAACACTTACGGTCCGCTTTACGGCAAGGATTTAACCTTTGTCATGAATTCAAAATCCTGGTATGTTGATCTTCGTTTCGATTGTGTCCGTGCCTGGTATGCTTTGGATCCGGATGCCAAGCCAATCCCTATACTTGGCGAGATCGTTGATATTCTGACAGGTCTGCCATCGCGTTCACCCCAGCAGGAGGAACTGCTCAACGAATGTAGGAAGGAAATCAGGAATCTGGAAGAAGGCCGGAGCAGCTGGCTTTCTTCGGGAGATGTATCCATATAAGCTTATCTCCGGGTTTGTTCGTCTGTGCTGTTTTGAGAAGAATTTCACAGCTACACAGCCTCATAACCTTATAACCATATAACCTCACAACCTTATATAAAAAAGACAAAAGGATCGGCATTGTCGATCCTTTTGTAAATGGAGTTATCTCTTGGCATAAGCGATCCCATCCTCTTATGCCATGTGTTTTCCTGATAGTCAGTACTTAAGGTAAACCCAAATGTATTTCTTTAAGGTATTGTGTTCTGGTTATATCTTAAGGCGGCACAAAGGTAGAGACTTTTTAGGATTCCTCCAAATTTTTTAATGGAAAGTTTTTCGTGCAATAGATTGTCATTTCTATTTTTTAACATTTGTTAGGACTTTTTGCTGCCATTTTGGCAGTATATTACGTTTTGGCACGGGTTTTGCTGCATGTCGTGATGGATATTTTTGTCCTTAGAGCAAATATTAACAAACTAAAAAATAAAGCTATATGAAAACAGGTTCCATTAACGTGACATCGGAAAACATTTTTCCTGTCATCAAGAAGTTCCTTTACAGTGACCACGAAATCTTTCTGCGTGAGTTGGTTTCAAATGCCGTCGATGCAACCCAGAAACTGAAAACCCTTGCCCGTGCCGGTGAGTTTCAGGGCGATGTGTCCGATTTGAAGGTGCGTGTAAGCATTGATCCCGAAGCAGGTACGCTGACCGTAAGTGATAGCGGTATCGGTATGACGGCCGACGAGATTGACCGCTTCATCAATCAGATTGCCTTCTCAGGAGCTACCGAGTTCCTTGATAAATATAAAAAGGATGGTGCCAGCATCATCGGTCATTTCGGTCTCGGGTTCTACAGCGCCTTTATGGTGAGCAAGAAGGTCGAAATCCGCAGTAAGAGCTATAAGGACGAGCCGGCTACCCTTTGGAGCTGCGAGGGCAATCCTGAGTTCCAGATGGATACTTGCGATAAGGCTGAGCGCGGTACCGATATCATCCTGTATCTGGATGACGACAACAAGGCCAATCTGACACTTAAATACACAGTTGAGAACCTGCTGAAGAAGTACTGCAAGTACCTGCCTGTTCCGGTAGTGTTCGGCAAGAAAACGGAATGGAAGGACGGCAAGGAGGTTGATACTGACGAGGATAACCAGATTAATGAGGTAAATCCGTTGTGGACCCGCCAGCCATCTGATTTGAAGGACGAGGATTATCTGAAGTTCTATCACGATCTGTATCCGATGGCACCCGATCCTTTGTTCTGGATTCACCTGAATGTCGACTACCCGTTCAACCTGACAGGTGTGCTCTACTTCCCGAAAATCGAGAACAACGAGTTCCATCGTGACAAGATCCAGCTCTATTGCAATCAGGTATTCGTTACCGATCATGTAGAGGGTATCGTACCCGAATTCATGATGCTGCTGCATGGTGTGATCGACTCGCCTGATATCCCGCTGAACGTAAGCCGCAGCTATCTGCAGAGCGATCAGAACGTTAAAAAGATCAGCGGCTATATTACCAAGAAGGTGGCCGACCGTCTGCTGGAAATCTTCAATGCCGACCGCAAGGCATTCGAGGAGAAGTGGGACGATCTGAAGATCTTCATCCAGTATGGTATGCTGAGCGATGAGAAGTTCTACGAGAAGGCTGTTCAGTTTGCTTTGGTAAAGAACACCGAAGGCCATTATTATACAGTCGAGGAGTATCGTAAACTGGTTGAGGGCAACCAGACCGATAAGGACGGACAGCTCATCTATCTCTATTCGGACAACAAGGTAGCTCAGTACAGCTACATCGAGGCAGCCAAGGCTAAGGGCTACGATGTGATAGAGACAGGAGGTCAGCTTGATACCCCATGGATGAACCAGCAGGAGCAGAAGCAGGAGAAGTGTCACTACAACCGTATTGATGCCGATACGCTGAACAATCTGATCCGTAAGGCCGATGCCAAGAAGGTAGAGTTCACGGAGACCGAACGCCGCGAGAACAATGCCCTCTTCCAAAGCCAGATTCCTGTAACGGTTGGCGAGGACGGCAAGAAGATTGACTGGACCATCGACTTCCAGGCTATTGAGGAGAATGACAAACCCGTTATGGTGGCACAGAACGAGTGGATGCGCCGTATGAAGGAGATGAGCCGCGTACAGGGCGGTGGTATGAACTTCTATGGCCAGATGCCCGACCAGATGAACCTCGTAGTCAATACTGAGGCTCCTGTAGTGAAAACCATCCTCAGCGAAGCCAAGTCGGCGCTGAGCAGCCAGTTGTCGGCCATGACTGCCGATATTGAGAGCAAGGAAGCTCAGATCAAGCCGTTGGAAGAGGAGAAGTACAAGGCAAAAGCCGGAGAGTTCCCCCAGGATAAGGATCAGTTACTCGATACCCTGCGCAAGGAAGTGGAAGAGCTGAAGAAGCAGGAAAGTGAGGCTGTAGGCCGCTATGCTGCCGATAACAGCAATCTGCATCAGCTCATTGATCTGGCTTTGCTGGAGAGCGGTCTGTTGAAGGGCGAGGCGCTTGCCAAGTTCATAAGCCGTACCCAGTCACTGCTGGGTAAGTAACGGATTCCAGCACTCCTTTTTAATAGCAACCGTACATTATGGCAAAGAAAAACAAACTGATGAAGTTCGACGATATGGCCTCGTATGCCAACGTCTTCCAATATGCTTTCGAACAGCTTCGAGAGGGTGGATTCCCGCTTCGGGGCCGTTGGGGAAGCGACTATTTCCACAATGATAACCCGATTGTCGTCGAGTTGGGTTGCGGAAAGGGCGAATATACCGTAGGGTTGGCACGCCGTTATCCGGACAAGAATTTCATCGGCTTCGACATCAAGGGAGCCCGAATGTGGACTGGTGCCACGCAGGCCCTTGAAGAGAGTCTTCCCAATGTGGCATTCGTTCGTACACGTATCGAACTGATTACCTGTTTCTTTGCCCCTTCGGAGGTGTCGGAAATCTGGATTACGTTTGCCGATCCTCAGATGAAGAAAGTCAACAAGCGTCTGACGTGCACCATGTTCATGCAGCGCTATCTGCAGCTACTCAAGCCTGATGGCATCGTTCATCTGAAGAGCGATTCGAATTTCCTGTTCACCTATACCGAAGAGATGGCCAAAGCCAACCGGCTGCCTATTCTGGCTTCCACACGCAACCTCTATAACGATGAGGCTTTTGCTCCTGCTGCTACCATCGAGGCGCTGCGAGGCATACAGACCGCATACGAGCGTCAGTGGCTGGCCCGTGGTATCGACATCAAATACATGGCTTTCCGTCCGGAACCGCGTGATCCCTGGGTGGAGCCGGATGTTGAAATAGAGCTCGACAGTTACCGCAGTTATGGGCGTGACAAGAATTCCGGTCTTGACAAGCATGTGTAAGCCTGTACGGTTCTGAAACCGTATGATACGAAACTGATAAATCCATCTTCAAGAGCAAAATGCCTGAAGATGGATTTTTTTGAGCTGAAGGCCCTTTGTAGGCAGTTCCGTCAAAATCTGTTTATTTCACAAGTTTTTTCTGTCCGCCTTGTATATAAACATGCTGACGGGACTCTGTTTGAGGGCGTCCGGCAAGGTCGTATATAACGGAGTCGTCTGAGGTCTGGCTGACGGTCTGCCGAACCGATGTAGGAGTTGAGGTGAGACGCTGGAATTCTTCACGCGCTTTCCGCATCTGTTCCAGAAAACGCTCGCTGGTATGCAGTCGGGCATAGGCCACAGCAGCAATCATGCGGGCAGCATCCGTATCGCTTTGCCAATGGGCGCCTACCACAACACGGTTCTCGCCATAGCGGTAACCGCGGGCAAGGATTTCGTTGGCACGTGCAGGGTTGATTTCCATCATCAGCAGGGCAGAACTCCATCCCAGCAGCGTATGTCCAGAGGGGAACGATTTGTGAGGATTCAGTTCGCCTTCCAGTTCGGGAGCCAGCGTGTGCTCGTTAAAGCGGATAAACGGACGGGTACGTCCATAGTACGTTTTAGGTAATGTGCAGATACTGTCGCAGGTAGCGGTGCCGTCCAACAGCACTTTGTAAATCTCAGGTGTATCCTCTTTGGTGATTTTCATGCCGAAGGCCTCCTCGTATTCAGTGAGGATAGTTTCCAGTCCGTAAACTGCATCGCGTTTGGCCTGGGCGGCACGTTCCGGATCGTTGCGCATTTCCTTGCCCCAGAAGTATCGGTTCACATCGTTGGCAAAGGCCACCGAAGTACTGTCGGGAGGACCTGGCATGAAGAGTTTCATGTCGGGCATTTCGGCTGTAGTAAAGTAGGCTTCAACAACGGGCACCTCTTGTGCAATGGCTGTCCCCAGCATCAGCAGGCTGAGGGTTAGCAGTGAGAATGTCTTTTTCATAACGGTTATTATTAATTGTCAGGGAATGAGAACTCTGTTTTCTGTACGCCATCGGCATAAATGGTCCGGAAATCATCCTTCATTGAAATGACGTGATAACCGGCTTCATGCCAGCGTTCGGCCAAAGAGAGTGCTTTTTCGCGGTTGGCATGGTCGCGTTCATCATCATCGGCAATCAGCATGAAAGCGGCACTGCGGTGCTTGCTGTTGCTAAGGCAGAAGTTGTGCATGGCACAGTCACCGCTGCTGTTACCGAACGAAAGAACGGGTACCTTGCCGATTTCCTGTGATATCTGAAGCACTTTATTTGTTTTCAGGTTTTTGATGATCAGTTCGTCTGTCCGGACAATGTCTTCCTGCTGGCTCATGGTGTAGTTAACGCCGGCTTCCTCGCCCTGACTGCTTGATACAAGTTTCACGTCCATACCGATGACGCGGTTCGGAGCAATCCCGATGGGTTCGACAAGCGCGCGACAGATAAAGCGGTCGGAGCCAGAAACCACATAGTAGGTAAAGCCCTTGGCTTTCAGGTAGTCGAAGACCTCCAGCATAGGCTGGTAGAAGCTCTGTCCGTAGGTCATGCCTTGGAACCCGTTAGCAGGCTGGTCGGCATAAGCCTTTACATAGGTATCAAACTGAGCGATGGTCATACCGGCATAAGCTTTGGCGGCAGCGCGTGCGTGGATCATATCGAAATGGTCCGGCAGTGCCTGATGGTTGCGTACAAAACTGCGGATTGCCTGGGCGGCTTCTTTTACGTCCTCCGGAGCCTGGTCCTTGTAGGTAGCATCGTCCAGCACGCGGCATTCCAGCAGGTTATATTCAAAATAGGTAGGGTAGAGTTCGCCCACAAAGGTGCCGTCCATGTCGAAGGTAGCAATACGGTCCTCCTCGCTGATGAAGTTAGCCGATTTAGGGTCAGTAACGTCTTCCACAAATTCCTGCAGGGCAGTCAGGGCATCGCACTTGTTCCACGAAGGGAAATAATCCTTCGGAGACGGATCATCGTCATTTGAGCATGCTGAAAACATGCAAATGCCGCATAGGAGGAAGGCGGCAATCACACACAGATTAAAGATTCTTTTCATTAGTTAATAAATAGTTTGTTTCAGTGATGGGATATTATGAATTTCCTTCTCGACAATAAGTCTGTTTTTCAACGTGCAAAGATGAACAAAATAATTGACTTGGCCAAAGAAAAAAACAATTTATTCGACAAATAGCTGCAACTTTTTGGCGATATGAGTTTTTTTTCGTACATTTGCACCCGATAAATGCATGTAAATGGATTGCATTCCGTCATAATATATCAGATTACTAAGTTAGCAAAAATAATATGGCATTATATCCGAAACTGATTCAGGACGCTTTGGCGCAAGTTATTTATCCGGGAACCAAGAAGAACCTGATCGAAAGCCGGATGTTGCAGGGCGACATCCGCATAGCAGGACCGAAGGTTAGTTTTACGCTGGTTTTCGAAAAGGAGAGTGATCCTTTCCTAAAATCGGTGGTCAAAGCCGCCGAAGCCAACATCCGATATGCCTGTCAGCAGGCAGGTGAGCCCGTAGAAGTTGAGATCAGGACCGCAGCCCGTCAGTCACCTCGCCCGGAACCAGACAAGCTTCTGCCACAGGTCAAGAATATCATCGCCGTCGCATCCGGCAAAGGTGGAGTCGGCAAGAGCACGGTGAGCGCTAATCTGGCTGTCGGGTTGGCTATGCTGGGCTACAAGGTCGGCTTGCTGGATGCCGATGTATTCGGCCCGTCCATGCCCAAGATGTTCCAACTGGAGGATTTCCAGCCAACAGCCGAGCGCATTGAGGGGCGCGATTTGCTCATTCCTGCCGAAAAGTATGGGGTCAAACTGCTTAGCGTCGGTTTCTTTGTGGATCCTAACAATGCCACCATCTGGCGAGGCAGCATGGCTTCCAGTGCCATCAAGCAGCTGATAGGTGATGCCGAATGGGGCGAACTTGACTATCTGCTTATCGACATGCCTCCCGGAACCTCCGACATTCATCTCACAGTTGTGCAGACGGTAGCCCTGACGGGTGCCGTAGTGGTATCTTCACCTCAGCAAGTGGCTTTGGCCGATGCCCGCAAGGGAATCGATATGTTCAAGAACGAGAAGATCAATGTGCCTGTGTTGGGACTGGTCGAGAATATGGCCTGGTTCACACCGGCCGAACTTCCCCAAAACCGCTACTACCTGTTCGGCAAGGAGGGAGTCAAGCAGCTGGCCGACGAGTTGAACGTACCGCTTTTGGCACAGATCCCGGTTGTACAGGGTATCTGCGAGAGTGGCGATCAGGGTTCTCCTATTGTGATGAACTACGATTCGATGGTAGGTCAGTCGTTCCTGAGTCTGGCACAGTCTGTTGTGACGCAAACTAATCTTCGTAATGCAAATAAACCCAAGACAAACCGTGTTCAGGTCGATGGCAAATAACCCCGACCGGAAACCCAAAGTACTGATTATCTACACGGGTGGAACCATCGGCATGGTGCAGAACCCCAAGACGGGTGCGCACGAGCCGCTTGATTTTACCCATTTGGCTAAACATGTGCCCGAGTTGGAGCAGATAGCCGTCGATTACGATACCGTGCAGTTCAATCCACCCATCGACTCGTCGAACATCGAGCCTCACCATTGGGCGCAGATTGCCCATACCATTGTAGACGGTTACATGGACTACGACGGATTTGTGGTGCTGCACGGAACTGATACGATGGCCTATACAGCCTCGGCACTCAGTTTCATGCTGCAGAACCTGCAGAAACCGGTTATTCTGACTGGGTCTCAGTTGCCTATAGGTATCTTGCGCACCGATGGTAAGGAAAACCTCATCACTGCCATCGAGATGGCTGCAGCACGCGACAAGATCGGCCAGCCCATGGTGCCCGAGGTCTGTGTGTATTTCCAGACCAAACTGCTGCGCGGCAACCGTTCCAAAAAACTGAGTGCCGAAGAGTGTAATGCCTTTCATTCGCCCAATTATCCGGCTTTGGCCGATATCGGCATCCACATTACCTACGCCCATCACCACATTCATTACAACATGCGCACAGAGCACCTCACGCCGTATTACGATTTCTGTACCGACGTGGTGATGCTCAAATTGTATCCGGGTATACCGCAGCACATTGTGCACGCCATGCTGACTATTCCGGGGCTGAAGGGCGTGGTGCTCGAAACGTTCGGTACGGGTAATGCCACCACCGCTTCCTGGTTTCTCAGTGAGATAAAATCGGCAATAGCCCGCGGAATTGTCATTGTGAACGTCACCCAATGTATTGGTGGAACGGTCGAGATGGATATTTACGATACCGGAAACCAGCTGATACAGGCGGGAGTGACCGGTTCGGGCGACATGACAACCGAGGCAACTATGACCAAACTGATGTTCCTGCTGGGGCAGGGGATGACACCCGACGAGGTGAAGCAGCACATGCTTCAGTCCATTGCCGGCGAACTGACAGAACCACGATGAATCAGATACATTTGGACGAGGTCGGATCAACCAATACCTGGCTGCTCGATGCCCTGAACCGAGGGGAGGAGTTTCCCGATGAAACCGTAGTCTGGACTACCCGGCAAACGGCTGGCCGCGGACAGACCGGCAATTCCTGGGAAGCTGAGCCGGACCGGAATATTTCGTTTTCCGTTCTGCTGAAGCCCGAATTCCTGGCTCCCCGTGACCAGTTCGTTTTGAGCCAAATAACCGCCCTTTCTGTTGCACATGTGGTGAATGGACTCATCAAGTGGCCCAACGATATCTTTGTCAATGAAGGTAAGATCTGCGGCATTCTCATCGAGCACAAGTTGCAGGGCAGCCGGATCAGTCATAGTGTGCTGGGCGTAGGCATCAACGTCAACCAGACCCGTTGGGTGGGGTCTGCGCCCAATCCTACTTCGCTAAAGCTGCAAACCGGACTGGAGTATGTGCCACAGGAAGTAATGGAACAGGTCTGTGCCAAAATAACGGCTTATTACCGGCAGTTGCGTACCTGTCCGGAACTTGCTCGCCAGCAGATTCATCAGGAGTTCATGAGCCGACTGTACCGAAGGAAAGGTTTTTATCCGTATGTGGATGCTGCTACCGGCGAGGCGTTTCAGGCCAGCATAGCCGGCATCGAACCTGATGGACGGTTACGGTTGCAGCCATCGGCCGATAACCGGACAGGACAGTTGCCGTCCGAACGCGTCTATTGGTTCAAGGACGTGAAGTTTGTGCTGCCATGCGGCGTGACAAAAGAGTAATGATTGTGGAGTTTTGGATACAAATGCAACAATTCTGATACTTTTTGAAAGGAAAAAATAAACCAACCCAGAATGGAACAGAACAACGACGAACGCTACATGCGCGAAGCTCTGAAAGAAGCCAAGGCAGCCCTTGAGGCAGGCGAGATACCTGTCGGGGCGGTTGTGGTATGCCGTGACCGTATTGTGGCTCGTGCCCACAATCTGACCGAAACCCTGCATGACGTGACCGCCCATGCCGAGATGCAGGCCATTACGGCAGCGGCCGAAACACTGGGTGGCAAGTATTTACAGGACTGTACGCTTTACGTTACGCTCGAACCCTGTGCCATGTGTGCCGGAGCCTTAGGCTGGAGTCAGGTGAGCCGCATTGTGTATGGTGCCTCCGATCCGCGTCGGGGATACCAGCTGTATGCGCCCCGTGTGTTGCATCCCAAGACACAGGTTACCGAAGGCCTGTTAGCCGACGAATGCCTAAAACTCGTTACCGACTTTTTTAAGTCGAAGCGTTAATATCTTCTTTACTCTTTACACTTTAAACTTTACTCTTTATTAAATAAACGAACAACCTATGCGAATCTTTCTTACCTTATTGACTATGGGGGCCATGCTCGATGCATTTGCCCAGTACGTGCCTACAGCACAGGCAGACAGTGCCTGGCTGTTCACTTATGCTACTACCAAGAACGGTGGACGCAACGGTCTGCATTTTGCCTGGAGTACCGACCTCCAGAACTGGCAGGAAATCGGTCCCGAATGGGCTCCCGTAAAGAGTGATTACGGCACATGGGGGCCCCAGAAACGTATGATCGACCCCTGTGTGTCGTACAACACCTCGCGTATGCGCTGGGAGGCTACATGGAGAGTCAACGAGCAGGAAAGCGTGGTTGCCTACACTTATAGCGACAATCTTTATCTGTGGCATCCGCAGGATTATTACGCGCTGCCCGGTGAGAAAGCCGGTACAGCCAGGCTGCTTGACGATTTCAACCATCGGGCACCGGTAGCGTCCATTCAGAACACGCAGACATTAGACCTGCCTTTCAGCGGCGAGGTTCGCGGACAGGTACACCGCGTGGCATGGAGCATAGTTAACGAACTGATTATCGCCTGGCAGTTGCAGCAGGTGAAAGGCATGCAGAACGCAGAACGGGCTGTGGATGATAAGCGTGGCCGATTCTCCAACCTGACTTCACAGGAGATTGCCATCCGGGTGCAGACTGAGGGCCAGAAAGCCATTTCGGACAAGCTCATCGGAATCTTTTTTGAGGATATCAACTACGCTGCCGATGGCGGTTTGTATGCTGAACTTATTCAAAATCGAGATTTTGAGTATTCGTCGAAGGATAGTCGCGACTGGAAGCCAGAAATGTGCTGGGAAGTGAGCCGGCTGGATTTCAGCATTTCAACTGAGAACCCCATTCACGAGAATAATCCTCATTATGCAGTCCTGAAAGCAAAGGACAAGAAAGGCTCGTTCAGCAATGCCGGATGGGATGGTATTACGCTCCATAAAAATGCCAAATATGACCTCTCGCTCTTCGGCCGTGTGCCAGAAGGCAAGAATACAGCACTCCTGGTAAAACTGACCGATAAGTCGGGTAAGGTGTTGGCCGAGACAAAAGTCGCCCTGCCCAAAGGGCAACGTTGGAAGCAGGTCAAGGCTACACTGAAAGCCAAGGCCGATGCTGCAGATGCCCGCCTGGTGATTGTCCCGCAGGGAGAAGGTACGTACAACATTGATTTTGTGAGCCTCTTTCCGCAGGATACATACAAGGGTCGCAAGAATGGTATGCGTCGCGATCTGGCTGAAGCTTTGGAGGCGCTGCATCCGCAGTTTATCCGCTTCCCGGGCGGTTGTGCCAGCCACGGCAATGGCATCGATAATATATATAAGTGGAAGAATACCGTTGGACCGCTCGAAAGCCGCAAGCCCGATTTCAACATCTGGCACTATCATCAGACGGTCGGTTTGGGATACTATGAGTATTTCCAACTGTGCGAGGATCTGGGTGCACGTCCGTTGCCCGTATTGGCAGCTGGCGTTCCATGTCAGAACTCGTCGGTGGGTGGACAGGGTCAGCAGGGCGGTATTCCGCTCAGCCAGATGGATGCATACATTCAGGATGTGCTCGATCTGATTGAATGGGCCAACGGTGATCCGAAAACCAGCAAGTGGGCAAGGATGCGTGCTGAAGCCGG
>JAGBQS010000302.1 GCA_017632695.1 Bacteroidales bacterium | reverse complement strand
TGCTTTAGTAGTTCTGTTGCCATCCGAGGGTGCTGTCGGGCTGGCGCCCTTCAGTACCTCCGGTTATTGAGCGGAGACGCCTTCAGCGTCATTTCTGGCTACAAAGCAGTGCTCATTGTCTGCGTCATTCCCATCTTTCTACTTACTATATACTCATTACTCTTTACTCTCAAAAAACTTCGACCCGCTCTTTGGCATCGTTCGGTCCGGATGGCAAGGGCCCTAAGCGGAGGGGCGTTAAGAATAACAGTTAGGATTGGCTTAGGCAGTTCGCACCGTGCAAAGAAATTGCCGCATGCGACCAGGAAGAATGCAATTTCTGCGTTTGTGAACTGACAAGCCGAGACAACTGTTATTTAGCCCCGCAACTTCAGGCCTTGACTTTTTTCTCCATACTTTTTGGGTCAAGCCAAAAAGTATGGCCCCATCAAGGGAGGGCTCCCTTGTCCTTTGCTTACTTTAGAGAAAGTAAAATAACGTTTCAAATAGGGGTAAAAAACTGTCCAAAACCGGCAGATGAACAGAATTGTTTACAAAATTGATACATTTTTGAGAAATGGAAACATTTTTCTTTCCTTACCTTTGCACCGCGAAAAACAACTTAACACACTTTATGAAACGCAAATTTTTACTCACAATCACAGCTTTGGTTGCAGCACAGGTAATGGCTGCTACCACAGTCAGCATTCCCACCGCCGGTGGCAGTTACATCAGTTGGAACGATGCCACCCTGACCGGTGCCAATGTTGAAAACAACGGAGCCAACATCGGCTCTACAGGTAAATCGACAGTCGCTACGTTCACCGTACAGAACGACACGCAGCAGAATTACGTGCTCACCTTTGCCACAGGTTCCAAGTACGAAGCTACCATGCAGGTAACCCTTACCAATACGGCAACCTCCGACGTGGTGCTTTCCAAGAGCGTCGCCATTGTAAATACAGGCGCCTGGACACCCTCTATCGTAAGCAGCATCTTCCTGTCCGAACTGCCCGCAGCCACCTACGAACTGAAGTTTGCCGTAACCGAAGCTGCCAGCTATGCCGGCAACTGGGGCAAACTGGCATTCTATACCACCGAAAGCTACGATAAGGCTCCAGGTACCATCCATATTGCCAACGGCAGCTATAACGGTCCGAAGCTGGAGAACAGCAATACCAATGTGGGTTATGTCAGCGACGGCGGAACAGCTTCCTACAGCTTCGTATGCTCGCAGGCAGGTGTATATAAGATGACCATCCCGATGACCCGCTACGGCGAAGGATCCATCACTGCCACCGTTACCGACGAGGCAACAGGAACCCTTGAGGCCGACGGCACATGGACCATGACCAACCCTTCAAACTATGCCGATACCGACATCCCCGTGGAGGGAGAACTGACCACGGGACTGAAGACCCTGACCCTGCAGTTTGCCACCTCTGCCAGCTTCCTCTGTAACTACAAGGATATCACCATGACCCGTGTGGCCGACCATTATGCCAAGGTAGGCGGTGTGGCCATTGCCGGGCAGACTGTCACAGCCGGAACCTCGTCCGACTGGTTCTGCCAGCTTCCGGTGGATTACAGTGCCGCAACCACAACCTTCAGCGTGGATGCCGCCAACGGAACTTTGCAGGTAACAGCTGCCGACGAGAACAGCCAGGCCGTCACAGTAACCGATAACGGCAACGGCACCTATACCATCCCAACGCCACAGATGAACGCTTCCACCCTGGTAACCGTAACACTGGTACCGGCCGAAGGTGCCTACTACAGCCGGACAACCTACACCTTCCAGATCTTCCGTCTGGGCGAAGTACGTCTGTCGGACATTACCCTCGATGGCATCTCCATTGCCGACGATGTACTGTCCACGCTCAACGCCAGTCCTTACTCGGCTACGTTTACCAACGTCTTCACCTCGATGCCGGCTGTAGTGGTTACGCTGGTGGACGGCAGTACCTTGACCGGCACCAATCCGGTAGTGAACGGATCGGCTGCCACCTACACCCTGCATGCCGAAATCGGTTCCCTGAGCCGCGACTTTACGCTTACCCTCGAGGGACTGAATATCTACGAGGCAACGGCCGACGATGAGACCGTACAGCTGAAATATACCGGCGACGGTGTGTTGGACAATGTCTGGTCCAATGGCCTGTACAGCCTCTCGCCGGTGGGCGACGGCTGGAACAACAGCGGTTTCAAGCTGAGAGCTAACCAGACTCCGTTCACCCTCACCATGCCATCGGACGTTCAGGTAAAGCAGTTCATCATTCACGAATTTAAGGATAACTATGCCGACGGTTCGTTCGATGCCATCACCTCCGAGGGCATGACCGCCAGCATTCCTTTCCGTCACGCGTTCGGTCATTCGGATGCCGGCAAGTACGATCTGGTCATCAACCTCAGCAACCACACCGCAGGTACTCCTATCGTGTTCGGCTTTACGGGCGGCAGCCAGGTTACCGGCTGGTACGAGCTGACCATCGTGAAAGCAGCCCTCACAACGGCTCCGGTCAAGACTGCCCAGAGCGTGACCGTGGTGAACAACCACGCCGTAGTGGCTGTGACCTTCGACCGTGAGATACCCGCAGACGTCACCGCTACCATCAATAACACTACGGTTACGGCCGAAGGCGGTTCTGCCACGCTCTATTTCCCTATCTGGGACCTTGACTACAGCACCGATTATACCCTGACAATTGCTGCCGGCGCCGTTACCGACGCTTACGGGAACAGCAATACCTCGGCCATCGAGGTTGCTCTCAGCACCTCTGCCAAGCCGGTGGTTGCACAGACCGCTTACGATTATGTGGTAGGTACTGCCGACGAGTTCCGCGCAGCCGTTTCAGGTGTCAACAGCTCGAACACATCGGCTTCGGCTCCACGCAAGACCATCTTCCTGAAGAATGGCGACTATAACCTCGGCTCGAGCAGCGGAACGGTTATCCAGATTACCGGCTATAACGTGAGCCTCATCGGCGAGAGCCGCGACGGTGTCATCATTCGCGGTACCAGCTCGGGTATCAGCAATCCGGTCCTGAACCTGCGCGACCGTACCGGCTTCTATCTGCAGGATCTGACCGTACGCAACGACTTCGACTACGGCGCTCCCGAGACGGGCGAGTTCAAGGGTGTTTCGGTGGCCATTTATGGCGGCGACAAGACTGTGATGAAGAACGTGCGCATGCAGGCTAACCAGGATACGCAGGTAACGGGCAACCGTGCCTACTTCGAGAACTGCGAGATTCACGGAACCGTCGACTTCATTTGCGGCGGCGGCGATAACTACTACTATCAGACCGACCTCGTGCTGATGAACCGTGGCGGTAACTGCATTACGGCTCCTTCCACCAACGCTTCGCAGAAGTGGGGCTATGTGTTCCAGGAGTGCACCATCCGTCCTGTTAACGATGCCGCTGCCGCTACCAATGCCCAAAGCTACAACCTGGGTCGCCCGTGGCAAAGCGAGCCGCGTGCCTACTATCTGAACACCACCATGCAGGTATTGCCGGCCAACAACGGCTGGGCTGCCATGGGCACACTGCCTACACACTTCTACGAGTATAACAGCATGGATGCCAGCGGTAATGCCGTCGACCTCAGCGTACGCGGTAACTCAAGCACCTCTACCAACCAGTATACGCCTGTGCTTTCGGCTGCCGAAGCTGCCAGGTTCACCCTGAAGAACGTGCTGGGCGGTACCGATTCGTGGCTGCCTACCGAGGAATGCCCCGTAATGGCTGCTCCTGCCAGCCTGTCGGTTAGCGGTACCGTCCTCTCGTGGGAGGGCGTTACGGATGCCCGCTGCTATGTGGTACTGAAGGACGGACAGTATTTTGCCAACGTTGCCGGCACATCGTGCGATCTGGGCGAAGCTACAGGTCTCTTCACCGTACGTGCCGCCAATCTGAACGGCGGTCTGGGCCAAACCTCGCAGGCTGTGGTTAAGACCTCGGCCATCGGCTGGACCACTGTCTGCCTCAGCTACGATGCCGCAGTTCCTGCCGGCACAAAGGCTTATTATATCTCGGCTGCTTCGGCCGATGAGGTCACACTCACGGAGCTTACCGAGGTTCCTGCAGGCGAAGGCTTTATCTTCAATGCCGCCGAGGGCAGTTATGCCTTCGAGGCTGCTGCAGTACCGCTTCCGGCTCTCAGCAACAACCTGCTGGTAGGAACGCAGGTGGCTACGACCTTCGCTGCCGAAAGTGCCTATGTCCTGTCGCAGATTGACGACAGCACCGTAGGAATGGCACTCTACACAGGTACCTCGATGACCGCCGGCAAGGCCTATCTGCCTGCCGCCAGCGTACCGTCTGATGCCCGTCAGCTGAAGATCTCCTTCGAGGATGCCACCACCGGAATCTCTGCCGTTCACGTGGCTGTTTCGGTTAAGGCCTGCTACAACCTCTCCGGTCAGCGCGTACAGGGCAGCCCGAAGCCCGGTCTTTACATCCTGAACGGAAAGAAAGTCATGCTGAAATAATCGACAAAGGAATATGAATTCCCACATGGGGAACGGCTCTACCGATACTTACCTCGGCCGACGCTCCGACAACGGCTGGTCCGATTACGAAAAGTTGTGAAGATCCATACACAAAACATCCTCGCAGTTTCCGGCAAGGGCCTCGATGGCTATGGTGGAAGTGCAACCAGCGGCAGCGCCGACGCCAGCAGCTACCGCAACAGCCTGTGGGGAGATGAATAAACCATTCAGCATAATGCAAATAAAATGGGAGACGGTTTCGCCTCCCATTTTTATTCACTTTAATCTCCTCACCACAATACACGCCTCGCGCTTTGTGGGTTTGCAATAATTGGTATATAATTCTTCGTTTTCTGCACGGAAAGCCTGAGTGTCGAATCTCATGACAGTCTTAGCCGGAGTGAATCTGACGGAGATTTGTTTGGATTTTATGGTCTTCACCCTAAGAGAGTTCATTTTTTCCTGTATCTGGGAGCGGCAACTCTCAATTTTCTCTTCAATCTCATTTTTTTTGTCAAGAAGCCTGATAAGTTCCTGTCCGTATTTGTCGAACCATTTTTTGTCAGCATTGGCAGGAAGGGGTTGGGGTTGCTCCGTGTGCGTGACATCCCCGACAACCTTTTTCTGGAAAAAAGCCGACGGGATGATAACGCCTGTTACCTGTTTATGGTGCCAGTTCCTAAGCGCCAATCCCAAAGAGATTGTCAGGTAGACATCGGGAATATGGGTATAGCTTGCAGGATCCTGTTTGAATGCATTCAGGAATATGGGATCGGTAATGGGGAAATCGTAACAGGTCCCGTTGTAAGCGAAAGCCATCCGATACTTGTCGTTCGTTCTTTTTTCATCAACGAATGCGCTTGCATTTTCAGCATGAATCAGCATCGATGAGTGTTCGATATTCTTCGATATCTCTGTAGGAACAACACGTCCCTTGGTAAGGAATATTGTCTTACTGGTGTTATCTGAAATAAGTTTTAGGAAGTTTTCGTTAATAGTGAAGTCGTAATCGCAAAGCTCCAACTTCGAATAATATACATTTTCTGTATATGGATTATTCGGGCAGGCTTTCACCTTGTGGAGTTTTACAACCGAAAGCAATTGTATTTTTTTAGCCACACGATTCCTTACTTCACCGTATGTGGAAGTCGATACCGGACGAATCCATTGCGGCTTTCCGTTATCACCATACACGGGGGTCAGTCGGCCTTTTGTGTCGCAGTTAATTTCTACTCCGGCAAGGCAACGGCCTCCGCAAATCTCTGTATTTGCAAGGCAAATGATATACTTATCCATTCTGAAAGTATTTACTTATACGAGCTTTATATATTCCCTTTTGTTTTGATTCGGTTACTTTCAGACAATCAGAACGCTGTTCCGCTCATGATCGCTGAGGTTTTCAGGGCGCAAAGATACGGATTTATTTTTATATATCGTACATTTGCGCCGGAAATTAAAGCTTTTTTAACTTCTTTACGAAATTACCAAATTTCTGGACTTTTTTTAACCGATCTTCGACTCAAGCTATTATTGTGGCCTTTTTTTTGACAAAGCGCACTTTTTTGTTGCAAAACAGCGAAAAACGCCTTAATTGTGGTTCTAAATAGCATAAAAACAGCAGCCAATATGTCCCAATTGCAAAAATTGCCGTATATTTGCGAAACGAAAAATGAAAAAGCCTAAGAAAACGTGACGACAGAAGATCAGTGGCAATGGCAGGAGCCAGGCACGGCATGGAGGGGCGTCGGTATTTACCATATTACGCTGACTGTACCGTCTCGGCAGCCATTATTGGGAACGCTGGTGATACCTCAAGATGACCCTACGCAGGCGCACGTGGAGCGCACTGCATTGGGTAATGCTGTTGTTGATGAGCTATATGTGATGTGTAAGCACTACCCCGACATTCGCATTTTTCAGTTCTGCCTGATGCCCGACCATCTGCATGCCATTATTCGGGTGACAAGGGTCATGGATACAAGCATACGCGGTGTGATTCGCGGATACTGGCAAGGTGTGAAGAAGTTGGGGCGGGCATATACTTTGCAGGTTTCTTCTTCGGCAGGATCCATTTTGCCGGGATTCCCTTCGGCAGTTCCCTCCGAATTGAATTCGGGAACAATAGACCAAGGGAACCCAACACTCCAATGGAACCCAGCACTCCAAGTAATGCCAACTTGCCAAGCAACGGTCACAACCCAAGGAAAGCCGGCTTCGGAAGGAACCGACGGCTGGGCTTTTCCTATTTTCACGGAGCGGCCATTTATCCGCCCTTTGTCACGCCGCGGTCAGTTACAAGCGATGTTGAAGTATGTACGAATGAACCCGCAGCGGCTGGCTACGAAACGCCTGATGCCGGGCTTCTTCAGGGTACAAAAAGGGATTACGATGGGTGACCTCAGTTTCGACGGCGTAGGCAATGTGGCCCTGCTGCATGCCGAGCACTATGATGTTGTGCATGTACGCAGCATTTGGGTGAAAGCTGCAGAGCATGGTGACAACCAGATGCTTCGGGACTATATGAACAGCTGCGTACTGAAGGCTCGCAAGGGAGTGGTGATGGTGTCGCCATTCATTTCACCCCAGGAAAAACAAGTGATGCAGGTATTAATCAAAGAGCAGCATCCCTTTATTCTGCTTGCCGACAATGGTTTTCGCGATTATTACAAGCCTTCTGATGCACTCTTTGACGCCTGCGCTGCCGGTAGGGTGCTGATCTTAAGCCCCTGGACTTATGTCGCAGGGAAGCGCCAAATCAGTCGCGCCGACTGCGTGAATCTGAACAATATGGCCGAACTGTTTTGCCAGATAATGGGAACAGACTGATCCGCATCCTTATTTACCATTTGGTTATTTACTATGTACTATTTATTCTGCCATTTGGTTCTTTACCGTACCCCAGCAAACTACATTACTCTTTACTCTCTACCCTTTACCAAGCCCGTTCGCCCAGCAGGTCGTAGTATTTGTCGTCCC
>JAGBQS010000301.1 GCA_017632695.1 Bacteroidales bacterium | reverse complement strand
GATTCCCGTTGGCACCACAAATCAGGCTGGTCCATTCGTCTATCGGTTAGGACGAGAGATTTTCATTCTCTAAAGAGCAGTTCGACTCTGCTATGGACTACAAATCAGCATCATTTTTTACCTGGTCGCTTAGCTCAGTTGGTTCAGAGCGTCTGCCTTACAAGCAGAGGGTCGGGGGTTCGAATCCCTCAGCGACCACAACCAATCACTGTCAATATGTAATAAAGAGGAAGAGGACGCATCTGGCTTTTGTTTATAAAAGGTCGGATGTTTTTCTTTTTTTATTACGACCGTGATTAATACGCAACCTGATTAAACAACCTCAATCATACTGAACTAATAAATACAAACCCTAATTACCATACTTTACATGAAACGTTTCCTGACTTTACTGTTTGCCTCCGCCTCACTCGCTGCAGGCGCACAAACCTTTCGGGAGTGGCAAGACCCGAACGTCAACCAAGTTAACCGTTTGGCTATGCACAGCCATTTCTTCGGATTCGAGAGCGTCGAAGCTTCGCAGAATGCCCCCGAAGCATCGGCAAACTACCTCAGCCTGAACGGTCAGTGGAAATTCCAGTGGCAGCCCAATGCCGAAAACTATCGGAGCGACTTCTATCGCACAGACCTCAACGATGCCGCCTGGGGAACCATTCCCGTACCCGGCTGCTGGGAACTGTACGGCTACGGCGACCCGATTTATGTGAATGCCCAGTATGCATGGGCTGCACAGGAAGGCAACAATCCTCCGATGGTACCTACCCGGAACAATGCCGTAGGCTACTACCGTCACGAAGTGGAGATTCCTGCCCAATGGAAAGGACAGCAGGTCATAGCACACTTCGGCTCGGTAAGCAGCAACATGTACCTGTGGGTTAACGGCAAGTTCGTAGGCTACAGCGAAGACAGCAAACTGGAAGCCGAATTCGACCTGACTCCTTATGTAAAGCCCGGACAGAAAGCACTCATCGCCATGCAGGTTTTCCGCTGGTGCGACGGCACCTATCTGGAGGATCAGGACTTTTTCCGCTATACGGGTATTCACCGCGACTGCTGGCTTTACGCCCGTCCGAAACAGCACATCACCGATATCCGCGTTACCCCCGATCTGGATGCCCGATATCAGAACGGTACGCTGAACGTTGAAGTAGAGTCCACCGGCTCGCAAGTCCAGCTGCAGCTGTTCGATGCCGAGGGCAAGGAAGTGGCTTCGGGCACCACCGAAAAATACCGGGCTACCCTGAAGATTGACAGTCCGCGCAAATGGTCGGCCGAGGATCCTTACCTCTACACCCTGCGTGCCACCCTCAAGAACGGCAACCAGGTGCTGCAGGTGGTTCCTGTGCGTGTAGGCTTCCGCAAGATCGAGGTAAAGAATGCACAGTTACTTGTAAACGGACAGCCTATCCTCATCAAGGGCGCCGACCGTCACGAACTCGACCCTGATGGAGGCTATGTGGTAAGCCGCGAACGCATGATGCAGGATATGCGCATCCTGAAACAGCATAACTTCAATGCTGTACGTACCTGCCATTATCCTGACGACAGCTACTGGTACGACCTCTGCGATGAATACGGCATCTATCTGGTGGCCGAAGCAAACCTGGAGAGTCACGGCATGGGCTACAATGAACATACGCTGGCACGCCGCGACGATTACAAGAAAGCTCACCTTGAGCGCAACGAACGGAATGTTGCCCGCAACTTCAACCATCCGTCCGTCATCTTCTGGAGCCTGGGCAACGAAGCCGGCTACGGTCCGAACTTCGAAGCAGCCTACAAACTGGTCAAGCAGCTCGACCCGAGCCGTCTATGCCAGTACGAGAATGTCACTTCGGGCATCTGGCAAGGCAAGATTACCATCGAGGAAGCTCCGACCGACGTTTACTGCCCGATGTATGCCAGCTACTGGGACATGGAGAACTATGCCAAGAATGCCGGCATGACCCGTCCGTTCATCCAATGCGAATATGCCCACGCAATGGGTAACAGCATCGGCGGATTTAAGGAATATTGGGACCTGATCCGGAAATACCCGACCCTTCAGGGTGGTTTTATCTGGGACTTCGTGGACCAGTCTATCCGACGCACCAACGACAAGGGACGGCAGATCTGGGCTTATGGCGGCGACTTCAACCGCACGGATGCCAGCGACGGTAACTTCTGCGACAACGGACTGATCAGCCCGGACCGCGTTCCGAACCCCCACCTCTACGAAGTGGCATACTATTACCAGAATATCTGGACCGAACTGAAGGAACAGAAAGCCGACGGCATTCAGCTTGCCGTCCGCAACGAAAACTTCTTCCGCAACCTGAGCAACTGCCGTCTGGAGTGGGAACTGGTCTGCAACGGCGAGATTGAAAGCACCGGCGTAGTAAACTCGCTGAACGTCGAACCGCAGCAAACAGCCAGCCTGAATCTTCCGGTTTCGGTTCCTTCGGCCGACAATGCCGAATATCTGCTGAACCTGCGCTACAAACAGAACCGTCGCGAAGGTCTGATTCCAGGAGGTCATGTGGTAGCTCACCAGCAGTTGGCTTTGACCGGTTTCCAGCCTGTACCGGTTCCTGCCCAGTTCGGAAAATCGGACCTGCAAGTCAGCCAGAACAACCGGAACCTCATTGTCAGCGGCAGCAATTTCAGCATCGAGTTTGCCCGCTGGAACGGCTTTATGGAGGTTTATCAGGTGAACGGCAACCAGCTGATCACAACCGATGCCCAGCTGCGCCCCAACTTCTGGCGCGCTCCGACCGACAACGATTACGGCGCACAGCTGCAACGCAAATATGCTGCCTGGAGGAACCCGGAACTCAAGCTGAAGAGCCTCGACCACACACAGACAGAATCGGCCGTTACCGTTAAGGCAGCGTACGAGCTCCCCGGAATCGGCGCACAGCTCAGCCTCACCTATCAGATCAAGGCCGGCGGCATCGTGGAAGTCACCCAACAGCTCAAGGCCGGAGATAAGGAACAGTCGCCGATGTTCCGATTCGGCATGAATCTGCCAATGCCGGAGCAGTTCGAACAGATTGAATACTACGGCCGCGGACCTGTGGAAACCTACTGTGACCGAAAGGATTCCGAAATGCTGGGCATTTACAGCAGCACGGTCACCCGGGAGTTCTATCCGTACATCCGTCCGCAGGAGAACGGAAATCACGTAGATCTCCGCTGGTGGAAGGTTACGAATCAGGCCGGTCACGGACTGATGGTTGTGGCTCCTGCCCCATTCTCGGCTTCTGCCCTGCACTATACCGTACAGAGCCTTGATGAAGGTCCGAACAAGCACAACCTCCACTCTCCCGACATCGACCCGCAGCCGCTTACCAGCCTCTGCATCGATCAGGTTCAGATGGGTCTGGGCTGCGTAAACAGCTGGGGAGCCCTGCCTCTCTCGCAATATATGGTAAACTACAAGGACCGCGAGTTTACCTTTACCCTAATTCCGCAATAATATTTTTTCTACAAATTTCGCAAGCATTGCTTGCTGGGAATTAATGGGAGTTAGCAGAAGTTAGCGGGAGTTAACCGACATTACCACAGTGGCAAATCATACGTCCGTTATCTCCATAGGCCGAAAGCCTGTTAACTCCCGCCAACTACCATTAACTCCAAACATACAAAAACTTGAATTCTTTATATATCGGGAAACACGAAACAACATTCAGCACACACTGAACCGTTCGTGTTTCCCGATTCATTCAACAAACAATGGATTGGAAAGAAATACTGGCAGCATCGCTCTCGGATGAAGAGAAGGCACAGGGTGCCGCCGAAAATGCCGCCGATGCAGCAGCCAAAGCAGCCAGCGACAAAGAAAATGGCCGGTTGGGAACCCTACGCATCAGCTACGAGAAATCGGGCCGGAAAGGGAAACCCTGCACCCTGATCAGCGAATTTCAGGGCACAGAAGAGGAATTGATCCGCCTGAAGAAACTGCTGCAGCAACGGTTGGCTTGCGGCGGAAGCTCCTGCTGGAATAGCGAAGAACCCTTCGACGGACAGATTCTGTTACAGGGCGATTGCCGTCAAAAAGCCGCCGAACTGCTACACAAGGAAGGTTATCGGACAAAAGGCTGTTAAAAACCGGCTGTTTTGGCACTTCCATTAAGCAGAAAACAGCCACAGAGCGCTCCGAAAACAGAAAAGTTGCATCTTTTTGAAAAAAAGTCGACAAAAAATTTGGAGATTCGGATTTTTAGCCTTATCTTTGCACCCGCAATTCAGCCCGAATTGCTTAAATGGTGGCTGTAGTTCAGTTGGTTAGAGCGTCAGATTGTGGTTCTGAATGTCGTGGGTTCGAGCCCCACCCGCCACCCAAGCGATTTTATCGCACAGAAATTAAGAACAGGTCAGACGGTTCTTGACGGATATATAAGTTTGACAAACATGGCGCTTTCATCTAGCGGTTAGGATACCGGCCTCTCACGCCGGGTACACGAGTTCGAGTCTCGTAGGCGCTACCACCTTCAGGAGAGGTGGGTGAGTGGCTGAAACCACCGGTTTGCTAAACCGACGAACCTGATTAGGGTTCCACGAGTTCGAATCTCGTCCTCTCCGCAGAAATCCCTTATAGTTTTCTATAGGGGATTTTTGGTATTTATAGGTATTGAAGTTTTCAGTTATTTCTGCGCGAGTCGAAACTTACCATAAAGTTTTATAGTTCATTCCGCGCGAGTCGAAATCAACCATAATGTTTTATAGTTCATTTTGCGCGAGTCGAAACCTACCATAAAGTTTTATAGTTCATTTCGCACAAGTCGAAATCAACCATAAAGTTTTATAGTTCGTTTCGCACAAGTCGAAACCTACCATAAAGTTTTATAGTTGGTTCTGAACTTTTCGAAACCTACCATAAAAGTTTTTAGTTCATTCCGAACTTTTCGGAACCTACCATAAAAGTTTACAGCTTTCATTCAGCACAACTTTACTAAACCCTCAGCCTCTTCCGGTATTCCTGCGGCGTACTGTCGCACAGTTTCCGGAAAAGACGGATAAAATAATTCTCATCGCTGAATCCCAAAAGATACGCAACCTCCTTTACGGTTTTATCGGTTGCAAAAAGCAACAGCTGCGCACGTTCCATCTTCTTCCTATTTATATATTGTACGGGCGAGACACCGAAATCCCGCTTGAACAGTCTGATGAAATAGGATTTGGTAACGCAAGCCAGATTCGACAGGTCTGCAATATCCACATCATCATCTATGTGGGAATGGATATGCTCCAATACACGCTTCATCCGCTCATCGGACGTCCAAACCCGAGGTTTGGCATCGCGCATGAAATTGGACATAATCATCAGCATAGCACCACGAAGATCCATCTTTTCCCAAAGATTCATATCCCGATAACGCTGCACATAGCCTGAAGTCTGCGCCGACGTATCATAACTGTCCGGATTACTTTGCGGCAGACGAGCATCCGGCAACCGGGCACAAAGATATTCAAAAAGATGCTGCACCATAGGACCGCCTTCCACCTCCGTTGGCATCTCGCAAATATCCTGAAGCGGCATATCGTTCTTGAATCCTTCATAGACGTGCAGATAGTAATGTTCAAACACGCTATGACACTCATACGAATGGACCACATACGACGGAATGATATACAGATAACCCGGACGCAACAGAACGCTCCGTTCGGGCAGATGCAAAAAAGCTTTGCCTTCCTGAACATAGAAAATACGGACAAACGGTGAACTGACATGCTGCCAGTTCCAATCGGCATTATGCTGCGCACGTCCGACATTGAGCAGCATCAGATTCATCGACTCAACGGGTATCTGTAACATAGTATGAAAGTTTACATATCTGTCCAATATTTTCTACTGAACTACGATGCAAAGTTCAGAATTATCTCCGGATTTTGCAAGTTTTGAGGCTAAAATATTGGATATGACCTTACTTTTTCAGTACAAAATAACCGCAATGTCAATTTTGTGCTATTTCTGAATTATTAATTCACACATCGGATGAGAAAATATGCATACCTTTGCACCGCGAAAACATTACAAACCGAAACAATGAAAAAGACAATTGCTTTTTTGCTGGCAGCTATCACTTTGACAGCTAATGCACAGCCCGCCGACGTTACCGTAAAGACCGGAATCTTCGGCAACGAATGGGATTCACTTAGTGCCTGGGAATGTCCGGAATGGTTTAAGGATGCCAAGTTTGGAATCTGGGCCCATTGGGGTCCGCAGTGTCAGGCCGAAGACGGCGACTGGTATGCCCGCTTCATGTACTACGAAGGAAGCGGACAGTACAACTATCACGTCAACCACTTCGGCAATCCGAAGAACTTTGGTCTGAAAGACCTTTGCAACGCCTGGAAGGCCGACCAGTGGGATCCGCAGGAACTGGTAAGCCTCTACAAGAGCGTCGGTGCACGTTACTTCATGGCATTGGGCAACCACCATGACAACTTCGACCTTTGGAACTCCCCTTATCAGGAATGGAACTCCGTTAATGTGGGTCCGCAAAAAGACCTGATTAAAGGTTGGTCTGAAGCCTGCAAAGCCGAAGGGCTGCCGTTAGGTGTCAGCATCCACGCCTCTCATGCCTGGACCTGGCTGGAACCGTCACAGAAGTTCGACGGCAATCTGACCAAAGAGGACGGACTGGCCAAAAATGCTGATGAAACCTATAAATACTGGTGGCATGGTCTGGATCCGCAGGAACTGTATGCACAGAACCACTCTCACTCTACCGGTTGGGAAAGCAGCGGAACCATCCACAGCCAATGGGACTGGGGCAACGGAGCCAGTCTGCCATCTGCCGAATACAAGCAGAAGTTCCAGAACCGCGTATTGGAACTGATCAACGATTACGATCCTGATATGATCTACTTCGACGATACCGCCATGCCTTTCTACGGTTGCGACGATCAGGTGGGTAAAAATATCCTTCAGCACTACTACAACCACAGCGCTGCCGAGCACGACGGCAAGCAGCAGGTAGTTGTAACCGGCAAACAGCTTACCGCCGAACAGAAAGGATATATGATGTGGGATGTTGAACGAGGCATTCCGGACCGTCCGCAGGAGGCTTATTGGCAGACCTGCACCTGTATCGGCCAGTGGCACTACGACCAAAACGTGTACAACGGCAACAGTTACAAGAGCGGAGCTACCGTTATCCGTATGCTTATCGATGTCGTTTCGAAAAACGGCAACCTGCTGCTCTCTATTCCCGTGAAGGGCAACGGCACCATCGACGACAAAGAAAGGAAAGTGTTGACCGACATCAAGGCGTGGATGGACATCAACAGCGAGAGTATTTATGGTACACGCATGTGGAAGACCTTTGGTGAAGGTCCACTGGCCGAAGCTGCCAACCCGATGAATGCGCAAGGATTCAACGAAGGACAGGCTTATTCAGCTCAGGATGTCCGCTATGTTCAGAAAGACGGCGTTGTCTATGCCACCATCATGGCCTGGCCTTCTGCAGGTGACTTCACCTTCAAGGCTTTCTCGATGGCCGAAACCTCTTACAGCGGTGAAGTGGAAAGCGTAACGCTGCTGGGCGGCGGAGAAATTGAGTTCACCCATAACATCAAAGGACTCACCGTCAAGGTTCCGTCCACAAAACCCAACAGCATTGCTCCCGTATTCCGCATCACCTTCAAGGCCGATAACCGTTCGGCCTACGAAAAGCTGCAGGACGTGATTCAGGAAGTTGAAACTGCCGCCGGCGGGGCTGCATCTGAAGTACAGGACTACAACACCGGCAAGCTCAGTCCTGCCCGTCTTGCCCAGCTGCTCGATGCCGTCAATAAGGCCAAGGAAGTAACAGCAGGTTCATCGGACGATGTTTGTGAAGCAGCCCGCGAGAACATCACCTCTGCCTACCGCTCGTTTCTGAACGACGGCATCAATAAGGGAGGTGCTTTCAATGGCGTCATCGAAGAGAATCTGACTGCACAGTATCTCATCGAAGGCAGCAACTTCACCCGTTCGGCAGGCGGCACACAGCGTTTCGGCACACCAAAATACTGGACCGTCGAAAACTTCAACATCCCCAACGGAAACGATGGTACCAAGCACGGCTTGGATAAATACTCGGGCAATGAAGCCCTGATGCTTGGCGTCTGGAACGATGCTGCCAATAACACAGCAGGCAGTCTCAGCAATGCCCGCATCTACCGCAAGATTACGCTGCCAGCCGGCAAATATTACTTCGGAGCTGCCTTCAACGCAGTTTACAGCTTAAGCGAACAGGCCTACATGTTTGTCAGCAAGGAACTCTGCAACACGGCCGACATCCCGGAACAGAGCCTTGCCTATTACGGCCTCAACAACTGCTCGAACGATCTGAAAACGCTGGGTCTGTACTTCCGGCTCACCGAAGAGACCGAGGTATATCTGGGCTTCCAGGTAAACCTGCTCAACGGTTCCTCCACACAGGAGTTCCGCGCCGAACAGGTAGTACTCTATGCTCCCAAGGAAGTCGGAGAACGCCATGCAGAAGCCAAGGGCTGGCAAAAAATCGACCAATTGCCCGAAGACTTAAGCCAATATTTCTTTGCCATCTACGACAACGGCACCGACAATGGTCTGGTGCTCAATACCGGCAATCAGCAGGGTTCTGCCTATCAGACCATGTGGTATGAGGCTGATGTTTACCCGGAGGGCAACAAGAGTGCCATATGGACTTTCGATGCCTTCAACTCCAACAACTATTCGGGCGCATTATTCGGCACAGCAGCCACGGCCAAGTGGCTCGTAATCACTAATGCCGGCAATCCGGATGTATGCATGCAGTCGAACGATACGCCTAACAACTGGAACTATCGAACCGAAAACAACGGCGAAGGCTGGACTGACCGTGCATACGTATCGGCCGCCCCGCTGCCGGAAGGATACTGGACCATTACCAATAACAAAGGAGGCGGATTTCTGGGCCGGTATGACGGCACCGATGAAATCAGCGGTAACGCAGAAGGCGAAAACATCGGCCACTACGACTTCTATGCCATAGAACGCGGAAAATACGTGGCAGCAGTTGAGAATCTCGAAAAAGCTTCCGAAGAGAATCCCCTGGATATTTCGTACGTCATCACCAACGGAGAAGGTACCCGATACAACAATTTTCACGCCAAGCAGCCTGTGGGCTGGACGCTCTCGCAGGACGATGCCTTCGAATGCGAATACGCCAACTATCTGCCGGCCAAAGTAGGCAGCAGTTACTTCAACAAATGGCAGGGATCCGGGAAACTCACCGACCGCAGCATGAAGCAGCAGGTATCGGGTCTGCCAAACGGCAAATACCGGCTGTCGGTTCGTACCAGCAGTTCCGTTATTCATCAGGGCGCTTGGCTTGTTGCCAACAGCGGGAAGGCTGACATGACCCAGTTAAGCAACAGTACTGCCAGCGTCATTACCGAAATTTCAGACGGGAAGCTTACACTCGGAGTGGAACTGACGAACTACCAAAGCAATGACTGCAAATTTGACCACTTCACCTTAGAGTACCTTGGTCAAGGCTCTGCTACAGGAATCAGCAATCTGACATCCGGCCAGGAGAACCGATTGAATGAGGAATACTTCGATCTGCAAGGCCGGCGCCTCAGTCATCCGGGAAAGGGAATCAACATCAGGAATGGTCAGATGATGATTGTGCGGGACTGACATACAGAATGCCTGGAATCATTAGCACATAGCCGACAAAGCACAGCGTGGGAGCAACTACGCTCCTACGGAGACTGAAGACATCCGGCTCAAATGACTGTAGAGAACAGGATGGGCCTGTCATTAGTACAAAACCGGAAACGACCAAAGCAAGAGCTAATGCCATCAACAAGAAGTTGACACGTCCCCAACAAAAAGGACTAACGGTTTCTTTTGAATTCATCGTAATACTGTTTGAATAAAGTATAATAATTTCTCAGCAAATCGGTTTGGTGCTGTTCTTCGAGCAGGCACAGCGTACCTTGCATCAGCAGTAATTGCTGTCGGATTTCGCTCTCACAGGTTCGCAACCGGTCTTTATCCAGGCCGAATACCCAATGCAGGTATTCGGCCGTTTGTTTCAGTATCTCGACTGAAATCAGGACGGCGTCTTCCTGCTCATCACATTCATACAGGCAACGGGCCAAGGAAAGAGACGTATAATCGTACGGAATATTATAGGAAGGAAGCACCTCCAAACAACGGCGAGTTGCCAGCAAGGCACGTTCCTTGTCGCCGGCATTCAGTAAGGCATCAATAAGTCGGCTAAAAGCAATCCGATGCCAATAACACATTGACAGAGCTGTCTCATCCAGATAGATTCCCGGCTTATCGGCGTTACCCCAACGGAAACGGTTCATCAGACAGTCGAAGGTCCTTTCGACATCTATTGAATTACTGCCACCTCCCGACGCGACAATCTGATAAGCAAGGCCTACTGTCCGCAAATACGGAGAAAACATTCCATAGACTCCAGTTCCGGCCGAACAGGTAAAATACACCGGCCGTTTCCAACCGGAACGTGCAATGCTGTCAACTATAGCCAGTTGGATTATTTCCTGCCTTTGCAAATATTTTTTACCATCAAACTGAATGGAAATTTCTGGAACGATACTGTCGCCAGGCAGCATCAAAGCATCTGTCTTCAACGCCGAATAAATCATTCGGTTACCCGCATACCGGTCGCTCCCATAAGGAATCGGCAATGGAGCCGACTCGTACGCAGGGGACTTCATCTGATCGATGTACCAATCTGTCTGCAAATAGCAGAGGTTGCAGACTCTGGCATCTGTTCGGAAACCTTCAACTTCTATAGCATACCAAAGCGGAAAGGTCTCGTTGTCACCGGAACAGAAAAGGATGCCATCCGGATCAAGAGACGACAGATAGTTGCGTCCGAAATCACGCGCCAAATACCGATCTGAGCGGTCGTGATCGTCCCAATTCTGCCCAACCATCTGTATAGGGACTCCGATGCAAACCGACACACTTGCAACTGCGGCTGCAATACGGCATTTTATCCCAATCTTTCTGCCAGCTATTTTTTTCAATAAGGCAACCAATCCGGCTACACCCATTCCGATCCAAACCGAAAAGGCATAGAAAGAACCGACAAAAGAATAATCGCGTTCACGAGGCTGGAACGGCGGCTGGTTGATATATACAACGATGGCAATACCAGTCATAACAAACAGCATCAGCACCACTAGAAAATACCGTCTTCCGTCGGATCCCTGATGCCACTGCCAGCACAATCCCAGCAACCCGAGCAATAGCGGAAGCATATAATAGACATTATGTCCCTTATTTCCGACTATCTGACGAGGCAGGTCGTTCTGATTACCCACCAGCCAACTGTCAATTAGGGAGATTCCTGTAATCCAGTTACCTCGATCGGCCTCGCCATTTCCCTTCAGGTCATTCTGCCGGCCACAGAAATTCCAGAAGAAATAACGCCAGTACATGTATCCCAACTGATAGCGGAAGAAATATGTCAGATTCTCGCCAACGGTAGGCACCCGCACCTGACGGGTTCCACCCCTGGCAGCAGGAACCCGGACAAGCTTTCCTTTGAAACCGCTCCACTTCTTATAACCCTGAACGTGTTCCGGCATCTCACTATACATCCGGGGAAAAAGCATGTTATAATCGTAGCGGTATGAATGTTGCCTGTCGTACTCCCAATAACGGTCCGGCTCGTTCTCATCCTGCTTGACTGCCTTCCTGTAAAGAGGGGCTCCATTTCCGTTCGAGGTATCGGATATCACCTCCGAGGCAAAAGTCTGCCCATACAGTAGCGGCGACGATCCGTACTGCTCCCGATTCAGGTATCGGGCTAATGCAAACACATTATCGGGAGCATTCTCGTTCATGGGCAGCCAGGCGGACGAACGGATCAGCACTTGCGCGTAGGTTGAATAACCGACAAGCATCATCAGCAACATGGCGGTTATATTGAATGCCAGACGTCGATTGACCCATCGGGGGGAATGGCCTGAATAAAGGCTCCATAGGATTGAGACCAGAACCACAAAAAGCAGTACGAAACAGACCAATGCTCCCGTATTATACCTGCATCCAAAACCATTAACAAACAGCAGCTCGAACTTTTGAGCCAACCATACCACACCCGGAATCAGCACAAAAAGAATGAGTGCAATAAGCAGAAAAGAAAGAAGAACTACCCCCATCACCTGCATACGCCTCATCTGCCGGCGCATACTGAAACAATAAACAAGCACTATGGCCGGCAAACACAACAAGTTCAAAAGATGTACGCCGATGGAAAGACCGACAACGTATGAAATAAGAATCAGATAACGGTCGGAAGACACCTGTCTGGATTGTTTCTCCCATCTGAGAACCAACCAGAAAGTAATCGCTGTCATAAACGAGGAGAAACCGTATACTTCGGCCTCAACGGCTGAGAACCAGAACGTATCAGACCACGTCAATACCAATGCTCCTACCAAACCGCTTCCGAATATGACTATCGCCTTGGAGATCGGAAGATACCGGGTGTCCAGAGTTGCAGGCCAGAGCAACCGGCCCGTCAGCGCCGTAATGGTCCAAAACAGGAATAATATGGTTCCGGCACTGAACAAGGCCGACATTCGGTTTACCCACAAGGCAATGCTTGACGTATCTCCGCAGGCAAAATTGGCAAAGAAACGCCCCGCTAAAAGGAAAAAGGTATTTCCGGGCGGATGTCCCACTTCTCCTTTAGCGGCACAAGCCACATATTCCGGACAATCCCAGAAACTGATACTTGGCTCGACGGTCTGCCAATATGTTACCAAGGCTATGCCGAAACACAGCCAGCCAAGCAAAAGGTTAATACGGTTAAATTGACGTTCATGCATAAAAATAGGATGTTACAGATTTTTAGTCCGGCAAGACAATAAGAATAATTTGTTGGCGCAAAGTTACAACATCCTACAATTGAAGCCAAAAAAAGAACCTGACATTTGTCTGACATTTTACTGTCGGACCCTTGTCAGGTTATTCTTATGGAAGCATACGTATGTCACTTCTCTTCGAGAATATACTCTTTTCCCCTCTCAGATTTTATCTGTAATCCGCCCTGCTCTTCAACAACCGGCTTTAACCTTTTCACCAGCGTGTAAAGAGTTTCGCTGGCATCCGGCTTCCGAGGCCATAGGGTATCGCAGATCTCCTGTTTCGACAAACGGTGACCTTCTGACATAAAAAACATCTTCATCAGTTGTTCCTGTAAGGGAGTAAAATGCAAAGGCTGCCGATACCGATTATAGAAGACATCCGAAATCAGACAGATTTCGCCAATCCGCACCGCTTTCTCCGGAAGTTGCTGCCGGTAACAGCATGCCGAAAATGCCAGCCATAAAACCGACAGACAAATGAAAAACAATGGCAAACGCTTGTCGGACATAAACCACAAAGAGATAACCGAACACGTTGCATAACTTTGGAACTCACAATCCTCCGACCATCTCCGGCGCTCACTGCAGAGCATGTGATCAGCCTGAGGAAGGGCATAGGAAATGAATGACTGTTCGCGCAACTGCGGTATCTGGAGGTTTTGCAGATAGTTTTGAACGGTATCGGGTGTAATCTCGAAAGACTGCTGTTGGGCTAGAGTCTTTTCAAGAGCTTGGTTCATATCGGCCAGCAACTCACTTCTGACCAGATTGCAGTTATGCCAGCTGCAAACTACAGAAGGGGTAAGCAGGACAAGTAATACAATCCAGATGTGAATGCGTTTGAGTTTGAGGCAAAAGAAGTCTTTCATACACATTAATAGGCTAAGCATCACTCAAAATCCAAAACAACCTCTACCGGGCAGTGGTCACTGCCCATTATTTCATTATGGATGGATGCACTTTTCAGCCGGTCCTGCAACCGGTTTGAAACCAAAAAGTAATCAATACGCCAACCGACGTTCTTTTCACGGGCCTTAAAACGGTAGCTCCACCAGGTGTAGGCATCCTTCAAGTCCGGATAGAAGAAACGGAAAGAATCCGTAAAACCTGCTTCCAGATGACGGGTCATCTGCGCCCGTTCCTGATCGGTAAAGCCTGCACTCATCCGGTTTGTCTTCGGATTCTTGATATCTATTTCCTCGTGAGCCACATTCATGTCACCGCAAACAATGACCGGCTTCCGTGCATCAAGCCCCGACAGATATTTGCGGAAGGCTTCATCCCACGTCATACGATAATCCAAACGGCGCAATCCATCCTGAGAATTAGGAGTATAGACTGTTACCAGAAAAAACGAATCATACTCGAGAGTTATGACGCGACCTTCGTGATCTTCCACCTCAGTACCGGTTTCGTCGTTCCACTTACCGATGCCATAACACACACTGAGCGGTTCCTGTCGGGCAAAGACAGCAGTACCCGAATACCCTTTCTTCTCGGCATAGTTCCAAAACGACTTGTAACCGGGAAACTCGATATCGAGTTGTCCGGCTTGCATTTTGGTTTCCTGAATGCAGAAGAAATCCGCATCTGCAGAAGTGAAAACTTCTTTGAAATTTTTACCCGCAACTGCTCGCAGTCCGTTTACGTTCCAACTGATAAATTTCATACTGTATGACTTATTAAAGGTCGTGTTCTGAGTGCAAAAATAAAGATTTCGACCACGACAAACAAATTTATGGCAAAAAGGTAATGAGCCTCATGAAAAAAACAAGTCAAATTGACATTTGCACCTGTCAAATAACAGTCATAAAAAGGCTTCCTTCGCCTTTTTCTGCCGCAAAACACACATTTATGAATAATAATCACTATTTTTGCAAAAACAGTTTGGAAAAGATCCCTTGATTCATTCATTTACAAAAGGAACATTTTGTGAAAAACAACATACTCATTTATTTGGCAGTTTTACTGACTGTTACATTACCGACAGTGATGTTCGCACAAAGCGAGCAGCGCGGAATTGTGCTCGAATACGACAATATCAAACACGTCAAGACACCATTGGCTAATGTTGAGGTTGTGATTTCGGATGCAGGTTCAACCATTTCCGATGAAAACGGAGAATTCAGGCTTTCATTCCGTCAGCTTCAGCCTGGTGACAAAATCAAGGTACGTCGCATTCTGAAGGCCGGTTACGAACTGCTCAATCCCGAAATCGTCGAACAATGGTATATTACGAGAGAGGATATACCTTTTGAAATCGTGCTGGTCAAGACCGAGAAACTGGCAGAAGCACGCTATCAGATGACTCAACACGGATTCCATGAAGCCGAAAAAGAGTACGAGTTACTGCAAAAGAAAATCAGGCGTGATTACCAGCATAAGCATATCACCGAAGAAGAATATAAGCAACGGTTGCACAAACTGGAGCTCGACTATGAACAGAAACTGGATGACATCGACAACTATATTGAGCGATTTGTACGCATTGACCGTACAGAGCTAAGTGAAAAGGGAAAGAAAGCCTTTGAATTAGTTGCTCAAGGCAAGTTTGCAGAAGCCATCTCCACCCTCGAAGGAGAAAATCTGGTAGAGCAGTTCATTCAGCAACAAGTTAATGTCCATAAACTGACATCTGACGAAGAAACAATCGAAGAAGCTCAAAAGAAACTGCTGAATCAGCAGAAACAGCTGCTGCGCGTCATCAATCAGGAAGTGGAACTGCTGAAGATTCAAGGCGGAAAAGAGAGTTTCGACCGTATCGACCATATTCTGAACGAGATGGCCTATGCAGACACCACTAACTTCTCGATGATGTTTCGTTACGGACTTCATTTACGCGATCAGGGCAAATACGAGCAGGCACTCAAAGTATACGAAGATCTGGCTGAGCGTTCACATAATAAATGTGACACCTTGTGCGAACTGAGAGCACAGATGTTCCGGGGTGTCATTCTTGGCAAGATGGACGAGCACGAACAATGTATTGAGGTTTTGCGCGATGTCACGCCCAAACTGGAGCTCTTCAATCGGACACTTCCCGACACTGTCAGATTTCTCGATGATATTGCCTACGGTTATCATAATTTAGGTTATTTATTAGCACTACACAATCAGCATACTGAAGGGCGTCTGTATCTGCACAAATCGCTGCACATGATATACCGCATTCATGTTAACGGAAAAGCTCCGTCCCGGACCTATCGTCATCAGTATGCCATGATGCTGGTGAAAACCGCTGCCGTACTTCGAAATTCTACATGGCTAAACGAATGTTTGTCGGCTCTTCAGGAAGCTAGTCCAATCATTGACAAACTTTACCACGACAAACCCCACCAGTACGCCTACAGTATGGCATATGCCTGGTGCTGCAAAGGGTTAGTCTATTATAGTTTGGGAGATTCCTATCGTGACGATACTGAAAATGCCTATCTGATGTCGTTGTCTTATTATCGTGAAGCAGTGGACAGGAATCCGGAGGCTTATACTGGCGAGATGGCTAAATGCATGCTTTATTTAGGCATCTTCTATTATACCCATCACGAAAGCAAGAAAGCCATGGAGTTTCTTGAACAGTGTCTGAAGATATTCGAAACAGAAGCTGGAGATGGCGAATCTTTCGCTCACGAACTAAGCGAGACATATCTGTACCTCGGTTCGTGCTACTATTTCCAGAAACAATATGAACAGACGCTCCAAATGAACCTGAAAATGTTGGAGATTACGGAGCCGCAATATAAAAAAGACCCTGACGGCTACCGCGACCTCATGAGTTTGTGTTTGCGTCATATGGCGAATGTCTACATTGCCCTCGGCAACAAGGAAGAAGCTATGAAATATGCACGTCGTGCAATGGTCATCGATCCGAAACAGCATGAAAACCGCAGGATTCTGACCAAGCTCGAAAACGCACTGAAGAACCCCGGTTTGCCTATTATCGAAAAGAGAAACGAATGACATGGAAAAACTCCTTTGTTTCAAAAAACTCTTTATAATTTTCCTGACAGGAATGGCACTGACAGGTCTGAGCCCATTGGCTCAGGCATCCCATGTGCTGCAAAGCCGGCACTTCACCACAGCCGACGGACTGGCATCCAACACTGTCCGGAAAATCATTCAGGACTCCGACGGATACCTATGGTTCTGCACCAACAACGGCATATCATGCTACGATGGCTATGATTTCCGCAACTATGGAGCAGAAGCCGGTCTTACCGACCCGATTATCCGATCTGTATACGAAGACGAAAAACATCGGCTGATAGTTCAGACCGTTCGAGGTAATGTCTATTGTTTCGACCGCAAGCGGGGGCACACCGTACGCAACGATAATCTGACAGGCATGAGCGACAGTCTTCAGCAGCTGGCCATGCGCAATCCCGCAACTTTTGATCCGAAAGCGACTAAAATACGTGATGAAAAAGGTGGTCTTTGGCGCATTGGCAACAACGGCGAACTGCTCTATACGACCGCCAACGGTATTGAGCACATCTTGCCCGGCGTCATCAATGAACGTATTGCCATGAGCCGTTCTTATATCTTCAGGGTCTGTCACCTCCGAGATGGACTGATAGCTGTTACTACCAACGGCAACGGCTTCTTCCTCTACGATCCGCAAATCCGTTCGCTGGAGCACTTTGTCAGCGAGAACGGCGATCCGTCTTCGCCCATCATGTCCGACAACATCCTCTGTGTAGCCGAAGACAACAAAGGTAATATCTGGTTAGGCTACGAGATGCTGGGTGTCGGCCAGCTCAACATGGAGCCTATGCCCGATTTCAGTTATCTGGTCCCACAGGAAAAAGATAACGAAGGCATGAGCGGAACCAATACGATTCGTGCTGTTCATTACGACCCTTACACCAATCAATTACTGATTGCCAACCGGCATAGGATGGTTTATACGTCCGAAGAAGGCCGGACACCCCTAAAACCATTGATGCAAATGACCGATCCGGTATACTGCATTCAGAATGGTCCTGACCACTCTCTTTGGATGGGAACCCGTGGTTCCGGCTTATGGCACAACGGCAAATATCTGCGCTTCGACCACTCCGATTCAACCTCAATCAGTTCGAACGATATCTATTGTCTGCTGTTCAATAAAAATGCTGCCGGACAGGATGTGCTATGGGTAGGCACTTTTGGCGGAGGCCTGTCAAAAGCCGTATTGCCTGCCGATCCCAAGACGCCCCTGAGATTCGAGCGCTTTTTCTGTACTGACTTTGGCAGCCGACGCGTTCGGGCACTTGTTCAAGACACCAACGGATGGATGTGGGCGGCTACAAGCTATGGTGTATATATCTTCAATCCGGAAACACTCGACCAGGAAGGAACAGACGTCATCCATCTGACCGCTGAAAGCAGACAGCTTCTATCAAACGAGGTCCGTAACATCTACCTTTCGAGCCGTGGGGATGTTTACTTTTCCGAACTGGGCAAAGGTTTTGCAACAGTTGCTGTTCCCGATTCCATTGATGGGTATTCACATCTGAAGCTCTCGCACTACAGTATCGGCCAGGGTCTGTGCAATGACATGGTTCAAAGTTTTATGGAAGATCCCGACAGCTGCATCTGGATGGCTACCGAAATGGGTATCTCCTGCTTTGATCCATCAATCATGAGCATGACTCAAAACTACTTACCGTCGCACACAATGGCTGGCAACATCTTTAACGAAGGAGAAGCTGCCGCATTACCCGACGGACGCATTGTATTCGGAGGATGTTGGGGAGCCGTTATCATCGACAGCGAAGAATTGAAAGACCGTCAGATGCAGGCTCCTACCCTATATCGTATTTCGCAGAACATCGAGGGACAAAACATGCACCTCATACTGACAACCTTCGATTTCGGCATTCGTCCCAACTCCATACGCTACAGCTACCAACTGAATGACAACCCCTGGACACCTCCTTCGAACATCAATCATTTCATATTGGTGCAGCAACGTCCTGGCCATTACAAACTGTTGGCTCGTGCCGTAAACGAAGCCGGAGTGTGGAGCGAACCGCTTGACGCCTCATTCGACATTGCATGGCCGTGGTACTTGCGCTGGTGGGCCATTTCCCTATGGGTACTTCTAATACTGCTGATATTTGTTGCCATTCATGCCTGGACTCGTGCCCGCATCAAGCTTCGGCAACATCTGCGCATGGAAGCAGAACTCAACGAGGCGAAACTGAATTTCTTCACTAATGTAAGTCACGAATTCCGTACCCCGCTCACGCTGATACGCGGCGGACTGGAACGCATCCGCGAAAGCGGGCTATTGCCTGAGCAGCTCAAACAACCAATTAGCCTCGTCGACCGCAATTCCGACCGTCTGATGCATCTGGTTAATCAGCTGCTGGAGTTCCGCCGCATGGAGAATCAGGTCATGAGTCTACGACTCGAACAGATGGACATCATGGATTTCATCCGGCAACTCTTCTCGTCGTTCTCCGATATTGTACAACAGAAAAAACTTCACTACGAACTGGAGTGCCAGCCTGATTCCTTACAGGGATTCTTCGACCGTTCCTGTATCGACAAGGTACTCTACAATCTGCTTTCGAACTCCATCAAATACACACCTGAAGGAGGATACATCCGACTGACAGTAAGAGCTTTGCCAGATCCTGCCAACCAACTGGAGATTTGCATCACTGACTCGGGCATCGGCATTCCCGAAGATCAGCGCAAGCATCTGTTCGAACGCTACAATCGCAGCAAATATCTGAGCGGAAGTATGGGTATAGGACTGAGTCTGTGTGCCGCGTTAGTCGAGATTCACCACGGCGACATTCTGTACGAGCCCAATCCCGAAGGCGGTTCCATCTTTAAGGTGATTCTGCCACTCACGCAAGAAAACTATTCGGAAGAAGATTATCTGAAAACCGATGTTGTCCTGAAAGAAGAACATTCATACGCTCCGTTACCGGAACTGGACACTCCTGCCAATGCTCAGCAGATTCTGGTTATTGAGGACAACGACGATTTACGCGAATACGTAGTACACGAACTCTCACACTATTTCAAGGTACAGAGTGCTTCTAACGGCGAAGAAGGTCTGAAAATGGTCGAAACCGACGAAACCGGCTATGATCTTGTAGTAACTGATATTATGATGCCAGGGATTTCTGGTATGGAGGTTATCAGGCAGCTGCGGGAAAATTTCAATACGAGCCACATTCCGATTGTAGCCCTTACGGCTCTCGACAGCACCACCAGCAAGATTGAAGGTCTGACAGCCGGCGTCGACGCATACCTTACCAAACCTTTCAGTACACGTCTGCTGTTAGCTACGCTCATCAATCTGATGAACCAGCGGAACCGGTTACGCGAACGTTTCAGTTCCGAAAACGCCATACATACAGTTCCGTTAATTACCACACGTCAGGATCGCGAATTCATCGACCGGCTGGATGCCATCATCGACAAAGAGATGTCGAATTCCGACTTCTCAGCCGACGATTTTGCGTCCCAAATGAATCTGGGACGCACCATCTTCTTCCGTAAGGTTAAGGGTGTGACTGGCTATACGCCGAAGGAATACCTTCGCATACGACGTCTCAAACGGGCTGCCATACTGCTGCAATCAACCGATATGTCGGTTTCGGCCGTTGCCTTTGAGGTCGGCATCAACGATCCCCTCTACTTCAGCCGCTGCTTTAAGCAGCAGTTCGGTGCAGCGCCCTCCGACTACGTCAGGAAGCAGCCGAAGGATCAGTAATCTTGCCGGCAAACAGAATAGAGCCGGTATTGTATTCGGTAATCAGGAACAGGAACGGACGGTCCAGGAAGAAATCGAGCGGCTGCGGTTCCGAACCGACACTGGTTGCTTCGTTAAGTCCACCTATGGTTACAGCAGCGGCCTCGGTTCCTTTTTCCTCAACTTTAATATAGGTAAACTGCTTCACAAAATCCAGATAAACCTGTTTGCTGGTCATAAACGAGAACTGTGCCCGACTTTTACTGAAAGGCATTGTCATACCCATCTGCTGCAAGTCATCGGTCAGCGTCCGGTTATATTCAACCGTAAAACGCGGCATCTTCAGGTTAACTTCGTACCGACCCTGATTGCCATCGTGTAGCAGGCTATACCAGGCATTGTCATCCAAACGGGCCACGCATTCATTGATATCCTTCCCCTGATGAGGCAACAGAAGCCACATCTGGAATGCTCCGTTACCATAGGAACGAGTCACTGCGCCGAAGTCTTCATTTTTGAAATACGGCATCGTCGAACAATCGTTCATCATCATAACTTTCTTCTTGCCACCTGCCGGCGTTGTAAAGTCCTGTTCTCTGGTTGCCGATTCATCGAAAGGTTCGGCCCATGTTCCCTTAAAATACAGAGCATTGGCAAGTATCAGCACGGCATCGGGTGACAGGCTGTCGAGTACTTTAGGAATACATCCGTTGGTATGATCGCTGCACCAATGGTTGATTTCGCTGCACACCGCATCCGGATAATTAAAATCCATATTTTTGACCGAAGCATCGTAAACCGAGTCCATCGTTTCCATATACACCGGCAGGAAAGGGAAATCCTGTCGTGCCCACAAACCGTTGGCAAGTGACAGTGTGGTGGTATTGTCGATGTTGGGCAGCTTGTCGAGCAACAGCCTGTTATACCGGTTCAGTACATCGATGTCAAGGCCCTCGAAGCCCAACACCTGCAACATCTGCTGACGGGTTTCGTCCGAAGCTCCGTTGCACACCAACGCCAGTAGCATCTCGGCGCTCAGGGGAGAAAGTACCACGTTCTTCGAATCATCGTTGGCACATACGTGCTGGAAGATTCGGAACGAGAAATCGAGCGTCTGGGTATTGACCTGCTCTTCCTCAGAAGTCAGAGTGAACATCTCCAACTCAATCGGGTCCTCGGATGACGGGATTTCAATCTGGCTTTCCGCATCGTTTTCAGAACAGCCTGCCATAAAGAGCGGGCTCAACAAGGTAATCAGAATCAAGATATTTTTCTTCATAACAAAAAAGGATTAAAATCTGTCCATAAAATGAAGCATTGGCAAAAATACTGCACCAAGAACGCGCAAAAATACGAATAATTATTCAAAAAGCAAAAAAACCCATTCAAAATTTGCATAATTTACCGGATGTTCGTAAATTTGCGCCCGATATTTAATTTAATATACCTATATCGCTATTCCGTTATACCGATATAACTAAAAACTTTTAGAACAATGAAAAAACTTCTTTTCGCACTCGTTTCGGCTGCAACTCTGGTTAGCTGCTCCGAAAAAGTCAATCCCAACGCCTACACCATTCAGGGAACCGCCCAAGTAGCCGACAATACCGAAGTGGTTCTTACCGAAAACCGTCGCGGTGGAGATACCATTGCTTCAGCAATCATTAACGCCGAATCCTTCTGTATCAAAGGCATTGCCGACAGTACGCGCATGGCACTTCTCCACATCGGAGAAGATATCATTGAGTTGGTCCTCGAACCCGGTGACATAAATGTCGATATGGAAACAAAAAACGCTACTGGTACGCCGCTGAACGATGACTTTGCTGCTTTCACTACCGAGATGAATCTGCTTGTCAAAATGATGCATACACAGGAGAACGCAAATATCGACAGCCTCTACAGGGTCTATGATGCCGGCCTTGCCGAATTTGGCACCCGTCATCAGGGAGACGTATTGGGTCTGATGATTGTTGAAAGTGTGGCTCACGAATACACCAAAGAACAGCTTGACAGCGTAATGGCTATCTGCGACCTCTACCGCAACAGCCCCCGTTTGCAGCATCTGGCCGCTTCGAAGGCAAAGTCCGAGGCTACTGCCGAAGGCAAGCAGTATGTTGACTTTGCCGGCATCGACACCCAAACCGGCAAAGAGATCCGTCTTTCTGACTATCTGGCAAAAGGCAAACCTGTGCTGGTTGATTTCTGGGCATCGTGGTGCGGTCCATGCCGTCACGAAATAACCAACTACCTCACCAAGTATGCTCCTCAGTATAAGGATAAGGTGACCACCGTTGGTATTGCCGTATGGGAAGACAGCATCCAGTGCACACAAAAGATGATGTCTGAATTGCAAGTCAGCTGGCCTGTCATCTTTGCCGGCGGCCGCGAGAATTCACCTACCACAGAGTATGGCATTACCGGCATCCCACACATTATGCTCATTGCCCCCGACGGAACCATTCTGAACCGCGGGCTGCGTGGTAAAGCCATCGAAGAAGCTATCAAAGTCGCTTTGTCTAAAAAATAAAAAGTATGAAGATTTGTTTTGTAGTGGCCATGCAGGCCGAAGCCCAGCCCTTCATCGACCGGTTCGGGGTAGCCGAAGAGAAAGACTTCTTTGCTCCCCTGCCCTGCCGGTTGTACAGAGCCAACGTAAACGGCAGCGAACTTGATGTTGTTCTTAACGGACAGCAGCACGGTTCGGATCTGGTTGGTTGCGAAGCAGCCTGTGTCGCAACCATGGCTGCCATACAGCGGCTGCAACCCGATCTGATCATCAACTCCGGAACCTGCGGAGCTTTCCGCAAGAACGGGGCCGAAATCGGCGATGTATATCTTTCGAATGCAGTCATGTTCCACGACCGGCGCGTGCCAGGTGATGATGCCTGGGGCACACAGGCATTGGGCAATTATCCGGTTTTCGATCGGGCTGCCGAGATTGCTCAGGCACTTGGATACAAGATGGGTAAGGTAACAACAGGCTCGTCGCTCGATCTTCAGCCGTGCGATGCGCAGATTATTGAAGAAAACAAAGGTGAGTTGAAAGACATGGAAGGCGCTGCCGTAGCCTTTGTCTGCTCCTTGTATCAGATACCGGTGCTGCTTATCAAGTCGGTTACCGATCTTTGCGACAGCGGTGCTGAAACCTACGAGGAGTTCAGCCGTAACCTGGCCATGGCAAGCCGTGCTGTGGCCGAAGCCAATGCCCGGGTCATTCAGTATTTGATGTAATTCGCATGAATTACATATTACACTTAGGTTAAGACCTTCCCGCTTGGGGAAGTCCTCCTTAAAGGGAACCGAGAGGGTCTAATAACTAATCATCAATTAGCGGAATAATTGATGATTCACCACTCCTTCAGATCAGCACTGGCTTCGATTCTGTTCTCAACCTCATCGGGCAGGGAATAAAAGAAATCGAAGCCGGTGATTTTTTCTACCTCATCTACCGGGCAGACGCAGTCCTTCATCGGCTGGTCGGACTTATCATTACGGTACAGGAAACCCAACGCTTTGGGTTCGCCCGAAGTACACAACACCACCTTGAAGAATCCGTCGGGAATCCTCAGTTTGCCGTTGGCTAACGATTCACCGCCTTCGGCATCGAACAGCGGACCGGCCACTATATAGATATCACCATATTTTTGCGCCCACTTCCGACATTTTTCTTCCAGTGTTTTCCAGCCTCCGGCATTCAGTTTATGAGTCTGCGGACACATATTTGTCAGTAAGAAGGACTGGTTCTGAGCGATCTTGTCCCATTTGTTGTCGCCTGCCGGGCACATGTGTCCACGATCCAGCGTCAAACCTCTCGCTTCGCTCCAATCGTCCAGTTCCTGACGGGGTTCCACTGCTTCACGATCCACAAAGAATCCGTTGCGATGTATCTTCGTCGTAATCTTTCCGATACCGTAAGCCGACAGATCTTCATCGTAATAAGGTACACCGTCACGCGTATAAGGTCCGTCAGTATGTTCGGCAGTCAGGTGCCAGCCTACCCAGTTCGGACAGCAGGTCTGATTGTTGTAAGATGTCGTATAGGCCAGTCTCGACAAGAGTTGATGGGGTTGCGAAGGTGCCATCAGGGGAATCTCCAGACCTTCAGCCGAAATACCTGCAGCAGTCCTGTTTCCCGATTTGCCGTTCGTCTGGGCATCTTTCTTAGCATCGGTTTTGGCTGACTTTTGAGCGGCTTTCTTCTTAGCCTTGGCTTTAGCCGGACTCTTCTGAGTCTTATAGGTTGACTGCTCCACGTCCGGTTCTGGTTGTGGCAACAAGTCATTCAACCGGATACTGTCCCACCCTCTGCCAGCTGCAAACGCCAAGCAGGCAATCAGGACAATCACCCATACCAGCCAATTAGTTTTTTTGCTCTTTTTACTCTTTTTGCTTTTCTTATTCATAGTTCTATTCCTATAATCTTGTCGCTCCTTTCAGGTGTTCTTCAAGATCGGCTTCCGATATCTTATACACCTTGGGAGTCAATGCCCGCGGGAAGCGGTTAAAGAAAGGGTCGGTGGACACATACCAACGGCTATCGGACACTTCTGGAACCCGTTTTATGGCATCCCATAGCTGTGCAAGGCGCGTATGCGCTGCAATCATGATACCCGTACGTCCGTCCTTAAACCGAACCTCGCAAACCAGATGCTGGCGTATCCTCACATCGCGTTCCATTTCTTCAGCTGTACGACGACGCGAAACCGTGATGTGCCTTCCGTATCTTCTGTTCAGGTCGTTCATCATCCGGGTAAAAATCTCACCGTGTGCTGATGTATCATGCATCTGGTTGGAAAGAATGTAGTAATGAATCATCTCGTGCAGGATGGTATCTTCCAATTCCTGTTCGGGCAAATCCGTCTGCACACTGATTTTTAGCACAAAGTCAGTGAATTGACACGAGCCGAGCCATTTTCGGGTACGCTTGTATGACAGCTGCCCCAAAAAGGTTCGGGCATGACTTAGCCGAATGGGAAGAGGCTTCAGTTTCCCGTCAAAGCAAAGTCTGTTGAATTCATTGAACTTCCGTTCTACATATTCCTGGGTAGCTAGCATATATTGGGTTGAGGTTTTGAGGGCAAAGTTACAACAATCCTGCTGAATCTGCAAGACTTCTGGCCCTGATACCCTTAATAAAACCTAAAATCTGTTGCATTTGTCAAAAAACAACCATAGCAGATAGCGATTTTCACATAAAATGTTAACAGAATGAACGGGGCATGGAGAAACTACGTAACTTTGCGCCATGAAAACCAAACAAACCATGCACTCCGTGCTGCGTCTGTGTGCAGCAACCTGCCTGACATCGGCCTTGTGGCTCACGACTGACGAGGTCCGGGCCGAACAGACTGACACCATCCGTACCGAAGCGTCCGATGGCGAAATCAAACTGAGCAGTGCCTTCCAAAAGGAGCTCTACAAAGCCTTTCAGATGGACCCCACTCCAACGGTGGACACGCCAGCCATGACTGCGATTGAGCTGGACCGCAAGCAGTTGCACGAATGGCTCGGGCATGTGGCTGCCGACGATGCCCCATTGGTTCTCTTCGACATGCCTGGACTGAAGGATGCGCTGAAAGATGTTTACGTCTGGCGCAGCAAAAGCGGACAATATGGAGTTCTGCAACGCGCCGATGGTACCACTTGCTTCTCGGGTCTCGACGTAAATGCACTGGGTCGCTACATACGCCCGTCAGAAATCCGCATCCGTAAGGCTCAGGAACTCTCAGCCTCAGCCCGTCCCCTTATGGATAGGATACTGCCCATGGACGGTCTCCCATCCATCACACTGCAAGACAGTGCATTCTACATGAAGAAATAACTGAAAAATCCGACTAATGATGTATCAAGGAGTTACTTCTGTAATATAGTACGTTATATTGAACCCTACGAATAAGGCCTGACGTCTTCAGCGTCAGGCCTTACATAATATATTTAGTGTTTACCATTTACTGCATAATCACCACTCCTCCGTTCTGAGGAATCTCGATGGCAACCTGCTGCTTCTTGTTCTGCTTGAGCGTGCTGACGCTACCGTTCAGTGAGGCATCGTCGCTGTACACAGTCAGAGCGGATTTAGGTTCGAACATCGGGAGCGAGATGCGGGTCTTCAGCGGCTTCTCATCGGCATTGATGCCGGCAACATACCACTTACCGCCTGAACGGCGGGCAAAGATCACATACTTGCCCGGATAGCCGTCTACGAAGCGGACCTCATCCCAAGTTGTGGGAACATCCTTCATGAAACTGATAGCCCATTCGGGAGCATCTTCCAGATTGTTAGGAGCCATCGCAAAATGCTGCACGCTGCTTTGGAACAGAACGGCTGTAGCCAGCGCATAAACATCGCTTGTCCGGCGGACCGTTCCACGCTTATTGTCGGCACTGTAGTACTTATTGAGGGTCGAACCGCCGAAGTCCATCGAGCCGACCGTATTGCGGATAAACGGATGGATACAGCCGCATTTGGCCTCGTTGTCGCAGGCTCCCTGTCCGAAGTGCAGGTTCTCCGAAGCCAGCACAGCCTCTGAGGCCACATAGTTCGGATACATGCGCTCCCAGCCGCGAGGCAGCGTACATCCGTGGAAGATAACCTGCAGGCCGAAGTCGTTGGCATCGGTCAGAATATCCTCATAGAGCTGCATCATAGGCTGCTTGTCGCCGCCAAAGAAGTCCACCTTGATACCCAGAATACCCGTCTTTTGCATCCAAGCCATTTCCTTGCGACGTGCTGCCGAACGGTCCATCTTGCCGATTGGGCTTTGCGGAGCATCGTTCCACGAACCGTTGGAGTTGTACCACAGGAAGATACCCACGCCCTTCGACTTACCGTAGCGGGCCAGCTCCTCCATCTTCGGATAACCGATCTGTACATCCCATAGGGCATCGATGAGCACCGAACGGTAACCCATAGCTGCAGCAAAGTCAATATAGTTCTTCTGTTCATTGAAATTACAGCTGGAGTCCATCTTAATGATCCACGACCAGGTTCCCTTGCCGTAAGTGTACTCCTTGCTGGCGGCATACTTAGGCTCGACCACATCCCAAGGCACGGTAGTCTCCACGATATCCTGAAGCGTAGTGCCGATGGTAATGGTGCGCCAAGGTGTGGCTGCCGGCAGAGAGAGGGCTGGCGTAACCGAGCCGATACCGTTCATCTCGCCCGGCTGCGGGAAGCCGATCCTGTAACTTCCGCCCTGCTGGTTCAGCAGACGGCAGCCCACGTAGCCTCCGTCGGTTCCGGTCTCGCTGATCAGCACCCAGCCCTTGTCGGCAGTCTTGAAGAGACAGGGGAAAGTATAACCCTCGCCCCATCCGTTCTTGCCGACGGGTTCATCGAGGGTGTACGAAGTCTCATAACTGGGCGATGTACGGGCAAAGCCGCCCATCGGCTTCGACTGCGGGCACAGGAATGTGGTAGTACCTTCGGGCAGCGAGAAGCCGCTCTTCTCCTCTTTCACTACGCACACGCGGGTATCCTTTTTCGGATATACCCGATAGCGGAAAGCCACGTCGCGGTTCGAGATGCGGAAAATAACATCCATAGCGTGACGTCCATCCTTCTCCACCTGGCAAACCGCTTCGGTAGCCTCGTAGTTCACCTGACTTTGCTTGATGGTCTTCAGCTGATAGGAATCGGTGATTCGTTTCTCGTCGGCTGACGTCAGGGTTACGCCCTTCGAAAGGTCATCCAGATCGGCAACCAGACCCAGGGGAGACGATTCAATAAACAGAGTTCCCTGCTTGGTCACCGAATAGGCCAACTGGCCGCCGTTGTCCGTAACGGTTACCGTCAGGCTTCCGTCCGGACTGTTAAAACTGCGTTCTGAGGCAAGAAGGCCCGACACAAATAAAGACAGAACTAAACAAACAGATAGTTTTTTCATAATGAGTTATTTTGAGGTTTTGATGGTTACTTTCCGATTGCCCACAACGTATATACCTGCCGGCAGACCTTCGGTAGCCTTCTGACTACCTATTTGGGTGCGGATCTTGCGGCCGGAGAGGTCGTAAACGTCAACCGGACCGTCCGTATCATCCAGGATGTCGGCAATGCCGGTCGATTCCTCGCGCGAGTAATCGCTGTTATTGGTCAGATACATATCGTTCACTGCAACCGTTCCGCTTCCGTTACCCCAGAAGCAGACGATATGGATATTCTTCGTATCGAGCGGCTGACCTTTCTGGGCATCGCTGGTATATTTGGCATTCTGCAGATCGACCACTATCTGTTTCTTGGTACTGAAATCGGCCGTACTATAGCATTCGCCCCAGATGCTGGAGGAAGTGAAGATGTTCAAGTGAGCGGAACAGGTCTGAATCTTCGACAGCTTGATTACCAGATAGCGGTAGCCCGACATATCGGCGCCATTGTTGTAAACCCATCCCATCTGACCCCATTGACCGGGCTGGAAGGTATGCGTCGATTCGGTATAGATACCTGACGAGAAGAGCGAAGTATTGATGTATTGCGAAGCAAACGGGAAGAAGGTACTCCGAACCGAGAACGTAGCAGTCAGTTCGTTGCCCATCGGGTCGGTATAGGCAGCCGTAATCTCGGCAATGCCTTCCTTCAGGCCGCGCACCAGACCGTTCTGTATGGTAGCCACACCTTCCGTATTGCTCGTAAAACGAGCCTGAGCCGATACATCCTCCGTATGTCCGTCCTGATAGGTTGCCATCAGCTGCAGCGTGCCGCTGTTACCCACCATGATTTCCATTTCCGAAGTGGCAGGCTGCAAGGAAACAGCTGTCAGCATCTCGGCGCTATAGCCCTCGAAAGTCTCCGGATAGAAGTCTGTCTCATTGAACGAAGTTTCGGTCGAGAACCAGTCTATGTCGGCATAGCCCTCCGACTGTCCGGTCTGAGTATTGTAGCAGAACAGGCCGAAACGTGCACCCACAAATACAGACAGGTTGTAACCCAAAGTGGTCTGTCCGCCCAATGGCTGATAGGTTTCGTTGTCCGTCGAATAGTAGAACTGTGTCTGGCTGGTGCCGTAAGTAATGGCGGCACGCAGGTAAATCACACTGTCGATGGCAAGCTGCTGCGTCTTCTCGGCTGGCGTGAAGCCATCGTTGGCGGTCAGCTGGTCCTGCCACCAGACGAGCTGCTTCTGTCCGTCCTTCACCTCGACGGCAATAGCGGCATACGGGTCCTGCAGGATGCAGATACCGGCACGGTCGCCCTCCTGCAGGTTGCTGACATCCAGACGGATGGTACCCGTAGATGGAACCGACGGCTTGTCGTGACGGGCAAAGATACGCTGGGTCAGCATGTTGCGTGCCTGCGTCAGTTTGTCGGCCGATCCGGAAGGTTTCAGCCTGAGCCATCCCTGACGCTCAAAGAGACTCCAGGCGCCGTTATCGGGCGTATGGTTCCATTGCCATTGCATACCGATGGGATACGAACGGAAATTATCGTTGGTAGGCAGACCCGTACGGGGCGCACAGGTTCCGGTATCTGGTTTCTTGTGTGTGGCATAAGGCACGCCGTTGTTGCCTACCACAGGCCAGTTGTCCGACCAGATGACAGGCTGCAGGTTCGGCATACGGCCAAAGGCACCCAAGTCCTCCTGCAGGATAGTCCACCATTCGCCCGAAGGGGTATCGAACAGAGCACCCTGATGTACGGTATTCGGCTTACTGTCTATCCATTTCTCCACCAGCATCTTCTCCTCGTAGGGACCGAAGATATTCTGCGAACGGAACACCGCCTGACCCGATGGCCAGCCGCCGTAAGTAGCATAAATATAATAGTAGTCGCCGATTTTATAGAGGTGCGAACCTTCCAGTCCGCTCTTGTCGGCTATGACGTTCTTCTCCTGAATGAAGTTGAAGTCCTCGTCAAGCTCGCACATCTGGATATTGCCGATGCCGCAAGCCACGTAAACCTTGCCGTTATCGAACAGCATGCCCGGATCGTAATAGATACGCGACAGTTTCTGCTTCTCCCACTTGCCCTCGGGGTTGGTGGCCGAAAGCACGAAGCCGCCGGCATCGTTGCAGTTCAGAAGGATATAGAACTTACCGTCGTGCCACTTCATGGAACACGCCCACATACCGGCTGCATATGCGTTCTCGCCGTTCAAGAGACTGTAGCGGTCGGCGGTTGAGAGCTGCTCGAGCGGCTGAGCGCAATATTCCCAGTTCACAAGGTCGGTGGATTTCAGGATGGTACAGCCGGGCAGATGATGCATCGTGGTGGTAACCATATAATAGGTATCGTCCACGCGTATCACATCCGGATCGGGGAAGTCGGCAAACACCACAGGATTCTTGTAGGTTCCGTTGCCCTGATCGCTCACCGACTGGTTCTTGAAGTCGGCATGCGCCCAATCGGTCTCGATGTAGTCGGCATACCAGTCCATACAGGCCTTGCCGCAGGCTTCCTCCATACCGTTGAAGGCAGGCACCACGGAACCGTCGGCCAGCAGTTGGTCAATGTCAAGCAGGCAGGAAGTACCCGAAAGCGTCATCGAGATGTTCCCGAAATGATCGAGCATCGTCTTGTAAGCCTTGCCCCACTTGGAGGTCGTGCCGGTTGCCCAGGTACCGTAGTTAGGTATTACCCAATTGCCGTGCTCGTCGTAGTGACCCTCAGCATTGGGATTCTCCGGGCTCCAGTCCACCTCAGTAATGATAACGGGAGCGGTTTTTACCACAGGTACCTGTTTCAGGAACTGCCGGATTTTGTTCTCCGGGCTTGGGGTAGCATCGCTGCAGCCATACCAGCCGCAATAGTCATGAACGGCATAGCCGATGTTATAACCCTCGATGGGATAGGAGGCATAACTCTCGTAATTGGCCTGCCAGCCGGTACCGGGTGCCCAAATGATGCCTGAGAATCCGTTGGCGCGGATTTTATCGACAATAGGCTGGAAGTAATCGTGCAAGGCACGCAGATCGTCCTCTCCGTTGGCATTCTTGAGCGAAACGGGCTCGTTGGCGAGCTCGATGCTGATCTGTCCGGAATATTTGCGGATACTGTCGTGCTTCGAGAAGATGTCCCAAACAGTCATCAGGTAATCGTTATAGTAGTCGCCTACCTTCAGGTTGGGAGGACATACTCCCGGAGGACGTACCACGACGTACATTCCGTGCATCATGGCTTTTTTAATGAGCGGCAGATAGAGCTGCGTGATGAACGTCCGCAGACGTGCAGGATTGAACTTGCTGATGTCGGCCTCATTGGTAGCTTCCGAAGGCTGTCCGGCGGCACCCTCGTAAACATAGGACTCCGACGGATCGTTTGTCCAGGCCGGATCCAGATGCAGACGGAACACGTCGCAATTGGCCTTCTCCATGCCGGCAAACAGTTTGGCGAAATAGCTCTTGCACTTGGTGGCTCCCTGAATGTTGTACGATGTACCTGAGCCGTCCCAAGGACTACCCCATCGCCAACCGTTAAAATACATGTTGGGCGTATCCATTACGCCATGAAGCACCACATGATTGCCGTGACTGTCCACCAGCCACCGGCCTTCCACATGCAGCGAAGGTAAAGGCTTTACCCGTTTGGAGGCTGTTGCCTGCACTTCGGCTACCTGTTCCGTATCGGACACTTCGGCTACCGCAACAAACACAATTTGGCACAATACCAGTATCAGACCTAATAATCTTTTCATGATGTTAGAGCTTGAATCGTTAATCTCATATTAAAATAACGGGGCAAAGTTATGTTTTTTTTTCTGATTAACGTCTTTTTAGGTCAGTTTTTATGCATTTTCGGAGAAAAAACGTACCTTTGCACGCAAATATCAAATAAAATGGCATTAGATCAGGCAATTTTTCGCAGAGGCGAACTGCTTTTGGGCAACGAGGTGATGGACCGCATCGCCCAGAAACGGGTGATTATTTTCGGAGTGGGCGGCGTCGGTTCGTGGTGCGCCGAAAGTCTGGTACGTAGCGGCGTCCGTCAGCTTACCATCGTAGACTCCGACCGCGTCTGTATCACGAATATCAACCGTCAGCTGATGGCAACCACCCAGACCGTCGGACAGGTCAAGGTGGAGGTTCTTCGGGACAGGTTGCTAACAATCAACCCTTCGGCACGGATTACCGCCCTGCAGAAAATCTTTACGCAGGAGACCGCCGATGAGTTCGAGCTCGGCAGTTACGATTACGTCATCGATGCCATCGACTCGCTCAAGGACAAGGCCGCTCTCATACTCCTTACCTGCCGAACCAAGGCCCGGCTGTTCTCGTCAATGGGCGCTGCCCTGAAGCTCGACCCTACCCGCATCCGGGTGACCGAGTTCTGGAAGGTGCAGGGCGACCCGTTGGCTCGCGCCCTGCGTAACCGGTTCAAGCGCGACAAGCAGCTTCCCCGACGCAAGTTCCTTTGCGTATACAGCGACGAAATGCTCACCAACCGCGGACACAACGCCACCTGCGGCACAGACCAATGCATGTGTCCCAAAGCAAAAATGGGGCCTGGTGATCCATCTTTGATAAACCACGAATGGTGCTCTTCAAAGGCACAGATCAACGGTTCCCTTTCCCACATCACCGCCATCTTCGGCTTCATGCTGGCAGGACTGGTGATTCAGGATATCGATAAACAATAATCGGTTTCCGACAAATAAACACGCGCTATGAAAAAACGGATTATCCTCACTATTTGTCTGCTGGCTGTTGCCAGTCTGTTGCCGACCGCCTCTGCCCGCCACAACAATGCGGATACTTCTTTTGTAAAGGGAGCCGATGTGGGCTTCCTGTTGGGGCAGGAACGGCACGGAGTGAAATTCCATGACCGACAGGGCCGTGAACGTGAGTGTCTGGAACTGCTCAAGACGGATTATCAGATGTCGGCCATCCGTATGCGTGTCTGGGTCAATCCCCAACACGGCACCTGCAACAAGGAAGAACTCCTCATCATGGCCCGGCGCGTAAAGGCGCTGGGCATGGATCTGATGGTTGATTTCCACTACAGCGACTCGTGGGCCGATCCCGCCAAACAGCCCATTCCGGAAGCCTGGAAAGAGCACTCCTATAAGCAGATGAAACGCGACCTGCGCCAGCATACCATCGAGGTACTCTCCCTGCTCAAGCAGAACGGAATCACCCCACGATGGGTACAGGTAGGCAACGAAACCGCCAACGGCCTCCTGTGGCCCATGGGGCACATCGAAAAGAACCCGAAGCAATATGCCGGCTTTATCCGCGAGGGCTACAAAGCTGTTAAGAAAGTGTTTCCCGAGGCTCAGGTGATTATTCATCTGGACCGCGGACACAAGCAGTCTCTCTACGACTGGAATCTGGACATCGTAAAAAAATATGGTGGCCGATGGGATATGATCGGCATGTCGCTCTATCCCTATTGGGCACGTCAGGACCATCCGGAACTGAATGCCGACAGCATCATTACCGACTGTATGCGCAACATCCGCCATTGCAGCCAGAAGTACGGCTGTGACGTGATGATTGTGGAAACCGGCTTCGAGGTGGATGAACAGCATCCGGAAGTAATGGATGAGGGTCGGCGCCAACTCACCCGCGTTGTACGCGAGGCCAGAACCGAAACCGACGGCCATTGCCGCGGTGTCTTCTACTGGGAACCCCAATGCCTGCCCGGCGGCTACAAGTTAGGCGCCTTCGACCATAACGCCGCCCCTACCGCCATCATGGAGGGTTTTGTGGAATAAATTTTGCGCTCCAGTTAGAGAAAAAAATTTCCTCAGTTAGAAAAAAAATAACTATTAACTAATAACTACTAACTATCTTTACTCCCCTTCATTAATCAGGCGCCACTCACGTGGAGTGAAATCTGAGGTATCAGGCAGCCAGTCCGGGTCGGGCATGTACCACCAGAACTGCGTGAAGTATCGGCGAAGCTTGCGGTCCTTGAAGACCATTCCGCGACTGGCATAAGGCAGGTTGCGCAGAATGCGGCGACGGACTTCGCTCTTATCGGGCTCAATGAGATAGCTGCCCGGCTGGTAGTTTTCGCTGCGGTCATAGAAGGTGCCGAGCTTGAAATCGTCATAATGCAGACGTTCGGCCGACTGGATGGTCATGTTATCCTTCGGCCGAAACGCGGTGGCGTGCCATTCAATGATGCCGTTGCGTAGCGCCACTTCCGTATAGAGGTCTTCATAATAGCGCGTTTTGTGGATTTTGCCGACGCCCTGAATAATCTGGAAATCCGACTGCGAGAAGAGCGAATCGGCCACAAAGAAATGCTTGGCGGTATGGGGAGCCTCGATGCGCAGGGTGAAGTCATCAATCTGCCGGTTGGCCCAGCGCATGGCAGGAAGCAGCCAGTAAGGCACCTCGAAGGTACGTCCCAGTCCATAGCTCATGCGGTAGCGGTAGGTATGATGTACGGTATTGGTGCCCGGCAGGAAGCGTGCCACGAAATAATAGGCATATGAGAAGCCCACGAGACTGTCGGCCGAAGCATCGTACAGGAGGCTGTTGTTAGGCAGATCGTCACCATCGCGCATCTTCACCTGTCCGTACGACTTCCAACGCTTCAGGTCGAGGGGAATGAAATCGCAAGGAATGCTGTATTCGGATTTTACGACGGCATTCAGGTATGTAAGATCCTTTCCGTTCATCTGAACCGTAAACTGACTGATATAGGGATGAATACCCTGCGGACTGAACTCCACATCGTCGTTATAGGGGGCATTGGCCTCAAAGCCCATGGTCACTACCTTTTCGGGACCCGAATTGTTCAGTTCGTACTGCACGTCCACCTGTGCGTAGCCATCGTCAGCCAGCTTGATGGTCAGTACCTCGCGGGTAAGGGCGATATCGGTTTCCTGAACGGGCACCAGATGGCTGCCATTCACATAAAAAACTCCGTCGTTGGCCCATGAAAACTGAAGAGCGCTGAATGCCCAAATTGTCCAAACGATTACCGGGAAAAACAGATTCTTATTCATATTGCATATAATTTACTCCGCAAAAATACTGCTTTTTACCTTCCGAAGCAACAGTTCGGAACGAAAAACGACAATCCCGACAGATTTTGAGGTCTGCCGGGATTGATTCTCGAGTTAGAGTTAACCAAAGTCAGTATTATTACCTTCCGGGGCCGAAACCTCCGCGATGGCGTTCCTTCAGTTCCGATGAACCCTTGTAGTTGGCAATCTTGTAGGTGAAGGTAAGCAGGAAGTAGCGGGGCATGAAGTTAGTATAACTCTGGCTCACATAGCTGTCGCTCACCGAACGCGAGAAACCGGAACGGGTGTTGAGTACATCGTACACCTGGAGTTTCAGTTCGGCCTTGTTCTGTTTCAGGAACTTGCGCCCGATGGAAAGGTTCCAAATCCACTCGTCCTCGGACTGTGACATCGACGAACCGCCATAATAGCTGTACGACAGCTGCTGCTCGGTGGTGAAGTTCTTCCAGAACGTCCACTGCAGACGTGCATTGGCGCGATGGGTCAGATAGTCGTAGTTGTTGGACTTGTTCTCGGTATCGGTCACTTTCTGGAAAGTCGGACTGTACTCGAGTGAGAAATCCAGATCCTGCGAGATGTTCGAGGTGATATGCATGCGCGGCGACAACGAGAAATTACGCACCTTGGTGGTGAAGTCATCAAAGTCGGTCAGATCGGCAGCATCGTTGTAATACAGCTGCTGCGAAGGAGTTACCGAATAGTTGGTGTTAAGCGACAGGTTGACGTTCGAGTAGATGAGATCCCAGGGGAAGCCGTACGTCAGACCCGCACTTGCCGAACGGTAGCCATCCATGTTAACCGGACGGCTGATGCGACCGCCGCTGGCCAGCGAAAGACTCTCGTACTGCTCACGGTCCTCGTCCGAAAGCTTTTTGACCCAACCCAGTTCCGAAAGGGCAATGGGGGCATTGGAGTTGTTGATGATGTACTGTGTGCCGATATAATCCTGACGGAAGCCGACGGAACCGAAGAACATGATGTTGGTAGCCTTTTCAAGGTTGGAGTGGATGAAGCGCACGCGCAAGTCATGTGTTACGGTCTGATCCAGATCCTTATTACCCGTGGAGTAATTCAGCTCGTTGGTGGTGTTGACCGACTGCTGCAGATTGCCGATGCTGGGAGCCGACGAGTTGGCGCGATAGTCCACGTTAACCGATGTTCCCTGCACGGGGCTCCACTCAAATCGCATCTGAGGCAATACGGAGAAGAACGTCTTAGAGGTGGTGTAGTCCAGATCCCGGGTTGCCCAATAGATGTATTTCTGCTCACCGTCGAGCTTGGACGACTCGAAGTTCACTCCTGCCATCAGGTTTACATAATCGTTATGGAAACGGTAGCCGAGTTCTCCGCCCTGACGAAGGTTCTTCGAGATATACTTCGAGGAATTGGCAGCATCAATGGAGTCGATGTCCGAATGATAGTTGTAACGGTTCATGATGTTGTTCTCGAACAGGGAACTTTCGCCATCGAAGCCTGTCAACGAGGTATTGTCCGAACGCGTATAGTTCAGGTTGTAGCGAACGGAGAGCTGCGAATTCTCGCCCAAAGGCTCAGTATACTGGAGATTGCCGCCCGTACGCCAGTTCTGCCGGTCGCCGGTAGAGTTCTGGAATACTTCCGAAGCGCTTACCGACTTACCCAGCTTTACGTTGTTCGATTCGCTTTCGGAACCCGACAGCGAGCCGTTAACCTCCGAACTCAGGGTGCGGCCTTCCTTGCTGAACTTGTGACGCCAAACCAGCGTACCGCCCATGTTCCATGAAGTGTTCTCCGACCAGGTCTGCGTGCTCGAATAGTTCTGCATCCGTGCCGTATCGGCACGCATCAGGTCACTCCATGCCATCACGCTATCCAACGAGTTGCGCCACGTATTTGTGAGGCTGTAGCCGTCCTGATCCGATTTCTGCCAGTTGAACGACGGACGGAAAAGGAACTCGTTATTGTCATTGGGCTTGTAGCTGATTCGCATATCGATGCTGTGCGAATAGTTGTGGCTCAGACGGTCGGACTGCGTAATGGAAGATCGTGCCGTATTGATATAATCCTGCTCCGATTTATTATTATAAGTAGTACGCGTATTATTAAAGAAATAGGAGCCCTGTACGTCGAGCTTGTCGTTCAGGTATGTATCGTTGAAGTTCAGACCGAAAGCGTTGGCGCGGCTCACTCCGGCCTGCCAGCCTACACGGTTCATGCGTCGGCCGCCGAAACCACCCATACCGCCGGACGACATCAGATCATCGAACGTAAAGTTCTGCTGGTTTACGTTGTTAGACATTCCCAAAAGCGAAATGCGACGGTCGCCGTTAAAGACATTCAGATTAAAGCCTCCGTTATAATAGGCGTTGCCGAAATCGAAGTCGGCACCTACGCCGCCATACACCTTGCCGAATACTCCGTTGCGCCGATACGACTTGGTGGTCAGATCCATCGCCTTGACGGTATTGCCATCGTCGAAGCCCGTAAACTCCGACTGGTCGGATTTCTTGTCGAACACGGATACAGACTGCACAACCTCTGCAGGAAGGGTCTTGAGCGCCAGTTTCGGATCGTTCTCGAAGAACGACTTTCCGTCCACCAGCACCTTCTCGACCGTCTCGCCCTGTGCCTTCACGCCATCATCTGTCACCTCGATGCCCGGCATCTTGGCCACCAGATCCTCAGCCGTAGCGCCGTCGGCTACCTTGTAGGCATCGGCATTATAAACTATGGTATCACCCACCTGTTTGACGCGCTGGTTGCGGGCTACGGTCTCCACCTCCTTCAGGTAAGTAGCATCTTCTTCGAGCTTGAAAGTACCCAGATTAGCACCTCGCCCAGGCCAGACATTCACATCTTTGGTCAAAGGCTGGTAGCCCATATAAGTAATCTCGAAAGTATATTTGCCCATGCCCACCTCGACGCTGAAATGTCCCAGCGTATCGGTTATGGCAAAAGTACCGGTACCGCCATCGGCACTGGTTACCTTAACGGTTGCGGCAAACAAAGGATCACCGGTCTTGGCATCCACTACATCGCCAGTGGCGCTAACCTTCATTCCACGCGGACCGCCGGGTCTGCCCGGCTGAGCCACCATCACACTTATAAAACTGAAAAGAATGCACATAAGGGTCATCAGCCGACGACCTGAAAAACTGCTTACGGAGGTTGAAATAGTTGTCATTTTACAATCGTTTACGGCCTTTTGAACGGATTTTGTACAAAAGGTTTAAACGATTTCCGAAAAAAAATTAAAATTTGATAAAATTACCGCAGCAGTTCCTTAAACCGCTCGCAAACGCGGGTATAGTTCGGTATGTCCACACCCAGTTTTTTACCCAGTTCGGCCATCATGAATAGCTGGCCCTGAATCTCCGACTCGTGGTGCGAGCTGATGTCCTTCTGCATGGAAGTGGTGGTGTCCGGCTTGCAATGGTCGATGAGCGACAGGTTGTGAATCATATAATCGCCTGGCATGTGGATGCCTAATTTGTTTCCGATGGCATAGCTCTCGCGAATCAGCCCGCAGAACAGCTGCCGCTCAGGTCCCTGATGCTGCAACTGACCCATCGGGCAATCGAAGAATGCCCCCGTGCAGGCCATAGCCGAGATGAATCCCCACTTGATGAAAGTATCGCGACGTATATCGTCGGAAACAGTTACCTGTATGCCCGCCGAACGCAGATCCATTGCCACCTGTTCCTGTCGGGCAGCCGGGATCCGTTGCTCAGGACGTGCGCCATAAACCAGATGAAAAACTTTTCCTTGCTGACGGATGTAGCCGGGTGCCTGCCTGAATGCCTGGATATAAATGCAGCCATCCAATACGGACACTACCCCGTGCAGCATCTCCTGCAGTTGTTTGCCCGTTCCGAACACGTTCAGGATGGGAATAACCAGCGTTGTGGGCTTGGAAACAGTTTCCAGAATGGGCACAATGCTTTGGAGAGAATAGCCCTTAACAGCCACAATTATAACATCGGGCTTGGCCGATTCGCCCTTTTTGCTCACCATCTCCATGTATCCGTCTCCCGAATACGCCGGAATGGGAATACTCTGAATAACCCGCTTCAGGTCACTGTGAAGCGTCAGTCCGTTTTTCTGGATGGTTTCGAGGTGCTCGCCTCTGGCTATGCACGATACATCTTTATCTGCTGTAGCCAGGAAGGCTGCCATGCTTCCGCCAACACCTCCGGTTCCTAATACTAAATACTTCATGGGAATATGGTAATGATAAAGTGAATGATACAAGGGATATTAAAGATAATGAAAGGAAATGGGGCAAAGGGGTTAACGGTTGCCCCATGCTTCAAGACGCTCGTATTCCTCCTGTGTAAGACGCAGGAACGAGCCGTGCTGCGGACCCGTTACACCCTGAATGTCCTGCGGATCGGAAAAGTTGCGCATATTGGCATCGGCCTTACAGATACGGTACTGCCTCGGTCGCGATGAATACTCGAGATAGCCGATACGCCAGCCTTCTTCGCCCACAATCTGAAAGGCCGAAACGCCTTCGCATTTCTTCTTGCCTTCGAAACTGACGTAATCGTCCTCGACAGGCTCGCCCCAGGGACCTGTCAGCCTGTCGGCCGTAGCGGTAAAGAGACCCGGCTTACCGCCTTCCTTCTTGATCATCATGTGGAACTTGCCGTCGGTAGCCAGCCAGTTGATGTCGGCATCGATGGTGGCATAGCCCCAATCGAACAGCAGTTGCGGCTTGGTGAGCTGTGTGAACGACTCGTCGGCATAACTGTAGTACATACGGTCGTAGGCCTCTTCGGCGCGGTTCCACAAGCTATAATAAATAAAGTAGCCGCCCTGCCTGCCATCGGACCAGCGGTACGACGGATCCCAGAAGATCTGCGGAGCCCACACGCGGTTAATCTGACTCCAGTCCTTATAGATATCGGGAGCCGTCCGGGCATCGGCAAAGATAGCGGGACCCTGACGGAAGTCGAAGGTCTTGCTCTGCCAATGGATGAGATCGTCGGAGGTCAGGAGGTCGATGCCGTAGTTGTCCCACGTCTCTTTCTTGCCGAGACGTTTGGTCATCGAGTTGTTCATGTCGGTGGTAACCATCAGGTAGCCGCTACCGTCGTGCTTACGGCAGATGTAGGCATCGCGGGTACCGCCTTCAATTCGGGCATGCTCCACGGAACTGAACACGCTGTCGCCGTTCAGCAAGTCATGATAATGCAAACCGTCGCGACTGAGGGCATAGGCCGTCCATTGGCCCTTATCGCTCATATGACAGAACAGATAGCCGTAATCGCCCATTTGCAGGTTGCCGGGAGTCTGACTCAAAGCGGACTTCGAGGTCCGGCAGGCTACCGTCATTCCGATAACCGACAATAGCAGAAGAGCTGATAAAATTGGTTTCATATCGTTTGGTTATGAGGTTTTGATGTTTATTTCAGAAATGCAAAGAAAACCGAAAGGATGATACAGAGGAACGAGATGAAATGGTTCCAATGCAGGGGCTCGTTATTGAATACCAATCGGACCACAAGCGTGAACACGATGAGTGAGATTGCCTCCTGAATCACTTTCAGCTGAATGAGATTGTAGGGACCGCCCGTTTCGTGGAAGCCCAGCTTATTGGCAGGTACGACAATAATATACTCAAAAAAGGCAATACCCCACGACATCAGTATGACTGCCAGCAGAGGCCAGTCGCGAAACGAAGGATAAAGCTCGCGCAATTTGAAACTGCCGTACCACGCGAACACCATGAAGATATTCGAAACGATCAGCATCAGCACGGTACCGATTCCTCGCAGCAACATTGGATTAAGACCAAACATTTTTATATATTGTTTTACTAACTCTAAACTCTATTCTCTACACTTTACTCTTTACCCTCTACCCTTTACACTCTTACACCATTCCATCCCGCCAGTCCCTCCATCGGCTCCTTGAGCACACGGGCAAGACGGAATCCGTTCAGTTCGGCAACAGCCTGAATCGTGTCGCGCAAGTGGTAGGCCACACTTCCCACAAACGAGATGGGTTCCTGCCCTTCCGGACGGAGCACTTTGACGTTGCGGTCGAAGAAAGTCTCTATGCCCTCGAAAGCCAGCTGACGGCAATAAGAATGTTCCGGGTGCGTGCCCACAAAGATGGCAAACGATGCCAGATAGCGGTTCGGGTAAGGTTCCTTATACACCTTCGCGATAACCTTTTCGGGGGTAATCACACCCTCGCCGTAATCGGCCTCAAACAGTTCGCGGGCCGATCGAGGCATCTGCTGCTTCAGGTAATCGCTCAACACGCGTTTGCCTAACCAGGAGCCGCTTCCCTCGTCGCCCAAAATATACCCCAGACTGGGGGCCGCCTGGAACCGGTCCGTCCGAGCATCGTAGCGGGCTGCAATTGCCCCCGTACCTAAGATGCAGGCAATTCCGGCCGATGGCAACGGATTGCCCTCCGAAGAACCTTCCCGACCCGAAGCCGGATAAAGTGCCCGACAGGCGCCCAAAACGTCCGAGGCCACTTCGACCTCAGCCTTAGGGAAAACCTTCCGCAATACCTGCTCCACCTGCGGGATTCGTTCGCCGCTACAGCCAGCCCCGTAGAACTCCACCCGCTGCGGACAAGCGCAAGCCGTACGGGCTATCACTTCGCGGGCTGCTGCCTCGATATCGGCCGATGTGGCATAAAGCGGGTTCAGTCCCTGAGTCTGCACAGGTTTCAGCAAAGTCGGACTTCCGGCTTCCGAATCTGCAAGGCACCAGGTTGTCTTGGTGGAACCGCTATCGGCAATAAGGCGTAACATAGGGTTAATGTGCAGTTTAATATTTCTTGACCTTCTTAAATGTCTTGAACCATGAACACGTGAAGCCTTAGACTTCAGTTCTTACCGGACCTTCACCTTAAAGGATTTCTTGGCCGTTCCTGATTCGTTCCCTACGGCATCCACAGCTGTTACCACATAGGTAAACTTGGTGGAACGGGCAATATCGGTATCGAAGAACTCGGTCTGGCGGGTACGGGCAATCAGGTGCGAGCAATCGCTGATATCCACCCTTTCGCCCTTCACGAACTTATAGATGCAGAAATAGCGGGGCTTCTGCATGGGATCGTCGGTGGCCAGGAAGCGCCACGTCAGATGCAGGCCCTGAAGGGTCATCGCCACGTTGAGTTTCTGCACCTTTTCGGGAGCCTGACTGTCGATGCGGGTAAAGGCTGGCATGAAAGCAGGTTCCCTGTAATAGGTATCTTGCAGGAAATCGCGCACGTGCCAGGTGTTTTCGTCCACCTGATAACCGTACCAGAAACAGTTGCCCTTTACGTTCCTGCAAGCGGCAGCCTGAGCCAGTTTGCGGGCCATGATGCCATGATTCTTCCGAAGGTCGGGTGTAGGCTTCGAGTCCTTGGGATCGTCGAGCGATCGCTCGATACTCTGTCCGATGTACAGGTGACACGTTGCCGGAACGTTATCGCTCCACCACTTGACCAAGGTGGAGTAGTCGGCCTGCGGGTGACCGATTTCCCAGTAAAGCTGCGGAATCAGATAGTCCACCCAGCCGTTCTGCGCCCAGAAAAGCACATCGGCATACAGATCCTCGTAACATTGGGTTCCGCTGGTCTGCGACCCGTTCCGATAGTCAGCCGAAGCATTCCGATAAATGCCGAACGGACTGATTCCGAAACGTACCCAAGGTTTCAGGGACTTGATGTCTTCCTGCAGACTCTTGATGAGGATATCCACGCTACGGCGACGGAACTTCGGAAGCGAAGCCGGGTCGTTAATGTCGAAGTTCATCATCGGGGCATAAGCCTCGAAGGCGGCACGGTCGTTGAATGCGCCGTTTACTGGATACGGGTAGAAATAATCGTCCATATGGATGGCATCCACATCGTAGCGGCTCACAATATCTTTCACGATATCGCGTACATAACTGCGGCATTCGGGCAACGCCGGATTCAGGTACAGTTTATCGTCGTACTTGACAAACCACTCCGGATGCCGGTCGTACAGATGGTTGGGTGCCAGACGTGTCCACTTACTGGCGGTCATCCGATAGGGATTGATCCAGGCATGAAACTCCATCTGATGCTGGTGGCAAAGGGAAATCAGGTATGCCATCGGATCCCATTCCGGCTGCGGAGCCACCCCTTGTGTACCCGTCAGGAAACGACTCCAGGGTTCGTAGCTGCTCTTATAAAACGCATCGCCTTCAGGGCGGACCTGAAAGATGATGGCGTTAAAGCCGGCTGCCGCGAGGTCTTCGACCACCTTGGTCAGATACTGCCTGCACGCCTCTGGCTTCAGACGCTGGTAACGGTCCTGAAAGGCGGTCTGCAGCCAGGTTCCCCGAAACTCCTGTTTCTGTACGGGTACGGCATCGGCCGTCGTTTTCCGAAGGCGTCCTTCGGCGGGCGTCATCAGCAGCAAGGCAAGTATGAAGAGTAGAATATGTTTCATGTAGGATGTTTGATGTTTGATGTCTGAGGGTTGATGTAAGTCAGAAAAGTGAAGATATCAAGCCTTTTCCGAAAGTTCAAGCCAGCGCATTTCCTTTTCGTCTATCTGTTCGATGAGCTGCTGCATGAGTTTTCCTTTTTCTACGATTTCAGGACCGGTCAGCGTTCCGCTCGACATAAGCGTTTCCAGTTCCTGTTTCTGTGCCTCCAAAAGGGGCAGTTCTTCTTCGAGTGCGGCAAATTCCTGTTTCTCCTTGAACGAAAGTCTGGGAGCCTTGGGCGTTTTCACCTTAACGTTTGCCGGAGCTGTCACTACGGTTGTGCCCGATGCCTGTTCGGCGGCTTCCTGGTCCTTCAGCTGCTTCCATTCGCGCCAGTCGGAATAATTGCCCGGATAATCCTGCAGTTCTCCTTCACCGCGGAATACCAGCAGATGATCCACCACCTTGTCCATGAAGTAACGGTCGTGGCTTACCACAATCACACAGCCGCCAAAGTTCTGCAGATAATCTTCGAGCACGTTAAGCGTCACGATGTCGAGATCGTTGGTGGGCTCGTCCAGAATCAGGAAGTTGGGCGATCGCATCAGGATGGTACAAAGGTACAGCCTCCGACGTTCGCCACCGCTCAGTTTGTACACATAACTGTACTGTTTCTCGGGCGAGAACAGGAAGTTCTGCAGGAACTGGGTTGCACTCAGACGGCTCCCGTCGCTCATCTGCACATATTCGGCAATATCGCGAACAATATCGATGACTTTCTTCTGCTCGTCGAACTGCAGACCCTCCTGACTGTAATAGCCGAAGCGGACGGTCTCGCCCACATCGAAGTGTCCGCTGTCGGGCTGTACCTGTCCGAGCAGCATTTTCAGGTAGGTACTTTTGCGCACACCGTTGGCTCCCACGATGCCCAGTTTCTCGTAACGGGCAAAGGTGTAGTTATAGTCCCGCAGGATGATTTTTTCAGGTTCGCCTGGTGTACGGCTTGGAAAGATCTTGGATACGTGATGGGCCTCAAAGATCTTGTTGCCGATGTAGCTCGACTTCATTTGCAGACGCACGGCCTGCTGTTCGTGTCGTCGGCGTGCGCGTTCTTCAAGTTCGTAAAAAGCCTCTATACGGCTGCGGCTCTTGTGTCCGCGGGCCTGCGGCTGGCGTCGCATCCAGTCCAGCTCGGTGCGGAGCAGGTTGTTGGCGCGTTCCACCAAAACATTCTGTGCCGAGATGCGTTCCTGGCGTTTCTCCAGATAATAGGCATAATTGCCCTTGTAAGTATAGAGGGTCTTATCGGCCAGTTCCACAATCCGGTTGCAGACGTGATCCAGAAAGTAACGGTCGTGCGTTACCATCAGCAGGGTAGTCCGGGTGTGCTGGAGGTAATCTTCCAGCCACTCCACCATATCGAGGTCCAGGTGATTGGTGGGCTCGTCGAGCATCAGGAACTGAGGCTTGTCGGTCAGCACCCTGGCCAAAGCCAGCCGTTTGCGCTGTCCGCCCGAAAGCTGGGCAACGGGCTGGTCCAAATCGGTTACCTTCAGCCGGGTCAGAATATGCACCATTTCGGCATTATCGCCGCAAACCTGTGCAACGGTAACGTGTGGCGGGAACTCCGGATCCTGGCTGAGATAGTCGGTACGGAGGTCGTTGCGGAACACAATCGAGCCTTCATCGTAGCCTTCCTTGCCGGCTATAATATTGAGCAAGGTGGTCTTACCCGACCCGTTACGGGCAATGAGTCCTACCCGATCGCCCTCGCTGATACCCAGCGAGATGTTTTCGAACAGAACCAGATCGCCGAACGACTTGGTAAGACCGTCTATCTGCAGATAGCTCTGGAGTGCCGCCATACGCATGTTTTGTTAACGGGACAAAATCCGGTCAGGATTGTTCCGTTTTATTAGTACCGGACTGTTTTATTGGAAATAGAAGCCGTAGCTTACCATGAAGTTGCGGTTCTGCTCGAAGGTATCGTTCATGTTGATGAGACCCCAGTCCCAGCCGATTTTCAGTTCGTGCTTCTGCTGGAAGATAGTTCCCAAGTGCAGACCCCAGCCAAGGTCGAAGTTATTGGGATCATCATTGCCGGCATACTCGTTAGTAAAGAACTTGCTGCTGACTTTGTTGCCCAAACCGTCCTCGCCATGAATACGTCCGCCCAAACCCAGAGCAACGTAAGGACCGGTCTCGCCGAACGAGGTCCAGTCGGAGTTCAGGGCATAGGCATAACCGTAGTGAACAGGAAGTTCCAAATAGCATGTACGGAATCTTACGTCCGAATCAACTACGGGCGAGGCACTTGACAACAAGGCTCCACGGGCACCCTTGCGCTGGAAGAGCAACTCTGTGCGGACATAGGTATCCTTAATCAGCTCCGACGCATCGAACAGAGCGTTGATACCAACGTGGAAACCGAACTTGCCGTCGTAGCCGTCGTGCGAGAACGATGAAGCATTCATACCGGCAACCAAACCCAACTTGTAAGGAGGAAGATCATTCAGGATGTCTTTCTGTGCAAAAGCGGCCGAGCTGACCGTCATCAGGCCTGTGGCCAAAAGCAATGAAAAGAAAAGTTTCTTCATTTTGATAAAAGTTTTGTGGATCTTAAAAAAACTGCAATTATAACAATAGGGATTGTTAATTAACGGTGCAAATGTAATGAATCTTGAGCAAAAATACAAATTTTACGACAATTGTTTCAAGAATTTACTGATTTTTTCGGGATATTGCACCGACTTATTGATATTTTCAGTACATTTGTGCCGAAAAACGGAATGGCACTACCCCTGAACATGAAGTCGTTTCCGATTGAAGAAGGAAAGTTAAAAACGAATTTTTATGAAAGGAATTGTACTTGCAGGAGGCAGTGGAACCCGCCTTTACCCAATCACAAAAGGTGTGAGCAAACAGCTCTTGCCGATTTATGACAAGCCGATGGTTTATTACCCGATTTCGGTACTGATGCTGGCCGGCATCCGCGATATTTTGATTATATCCACCCCATACGATCTGCCCGGATTCAAACGTCTGCTGGGCGACGGTTCGGACTACGGCGTGCACTTCGAATACGCCGAACAGCCTTCACCCGATGGATTGGCTCAGGCTTTCATCATTGGCGAGAAATTCATCGGCAACGATAGCGTCTGCCTCGTATTGGGCGACAATATCTTCCACGGAACCGGCTTCACCGGATTACTCAAAAAAGCCGTACAGGATGCCGAAGAAAACCGGAAAGCTACCGTCTTCGGTTACTGGGTAAACGATCCCGAACGCTATGGTGTGGCAGAATTCGACAAACAGGGCAACTGTCTGTCCATCGAGGAAAAACCCGCACAGCCTAAGAGTAACTATGCGGTTGTGGGTCTCTATTTCTATCCGAACAAAGTGGTCGATGTGGCCAAGCAGATTAAACCGTCGGCACGCGGAGAACTGGAAATCACTACCGTCAACCAATGGTTCCTCAACGACAAAGAACTGCTCGTACAGACCCTCGGACGAGGCTTTGCCTGGCTTGATACAGGCACGCACGACTCGCTTTCTGAGGCGTCGACTTTCATCGAGGTCATCGAAAAACGACAGGGTCTGAAGGTAGCCTGCCTGGAGGGTATCGCCTACCGTCAAGGCTGGATCGACGAACCTAAGATGCGCGCCCTTGCCCAACCGATGATCAAGAACCAGTACGGTCAGTACCTGCTGAAGGTCATCGACGAAATTGAGAGGGACGGAAGAAAGGCCCTCTAAAAAAAGAGACCCTCTAAAGACCCTCTAAATATCCCTTAAAGGGGGACTTACCAATCCAATCGACAATATTAACTCAAAATAAAGATTTTCTCTAATTATGGCTAAACGCAATATCGTAATCACCGGTGGTGCCGGATTTATCGGCAGTCATGTGGTGCGTCTCTTTGTAAACAAGTATCCGGAGTACAACATTATCAACCTCGATAAGCTGACCTACGCCGGCAATCTGGCCAACCTGAAGGATGTGGAAGACAAGCCGAACTACAAGTTCGTGAAAATGGACATCTGCGACTTCGATGCCTTCTACCAGCTGATGCAGGACGAGCACATTGACGGCATCATCCATCTGGCAGCCGAAAGCCACGTGGACCGTTCCATCAAGGATCCGTTCACTTTTGCCCGCACCAACGTGATGGGCACCCTCAGCCTCCTGCAGGCAGCCAAACTGTATTGGGAATCGCTGCCCGAAAAATACGAGGGCAAGCGTTTTTATCACATCTCGACCGACGAGGTATACGGCGCGCTCCAGATGGACAAGCCTGAAGGCATCAAGCCTCCGTTTACCACTACCGCCAGCAGCTCCGAGCATCATCTGGCTTACGGAACAGACTTCTTCTACGAGACTACCAAGTACAATCCGCACTCGCCATATTCTGCTTCGAAGGCAAGCTCCGATCACTTCGTGCGCGCTTTCCACGATACTTACGGCATGCCTACCATTGTAACCAACTGCTCGAACAACTACGGTCCCTACCAGTTCCCCGAGAAGCTGATTCCGCTCTTCATCAACAACATCCGTCACCGCAAGCCGTTGCCTGTTTACGGTAAGGGCGAGAACGTGCGCGACTGGCTGTTCGTCGAGGATCATGCCCGTGCCATCGACATCATCTTCCACCAGGGAACCATCGCCGAAACCTACAATATCGGCGGCTTCAACGAGTGGAAGAACATTGACATTATCAAGGTAGTCATCAAGACCGTCGACCGTCTGCTGGGTCGCAAAGAGGGCGAAGACCTCGACCTCATCACCTACGTTACAGACCGTCTCGGCCACGATGCCCGCTATGCCATCGACTCGACCAAGCTCCAGAAAGAACTCGGCTGGGAACCCTCACTCCAATTTGAGGAAGGCATCGAGAAGACCGTCCGCTGGTACCTTGACAATCAGGCCTGGATGGACAACATCACTTCGGGCGAGTACGAGAAGTACTACGAAAGCATGTATTCGAACAGATAACTGTTCCGCATCGGGCAAAAGTCCGGTAATACGTCCTGCTACTGCAAGGCATATTAATTCGAGAAACTATAAACAGCAAAGGCAGTCCTCAATGGCTGCCTTTGCTGTTTTATGTATACCTTTATGCAATTATTTTATGCATTTTTTCGCAGTCTCTGTCCATAGCCCGCAGAACGGCCTTTTGAAGGCGTTTTTACTGCCCTACCTGAAAAATTTTTCCGCCTCACCTGAAAAAAAGTTTTTCCACGTCTGGCGACAAAAACTGCTCCGTTGGGGCACCCTTTTATTGCGATGCGTCAGCCTGCATTTTTTCTGAATATACCATTTTTCATCATTTTTATACTTTATTCTTCGTCCGTTTCCGAAAAAATGTGTATCTTTGCACCCGAAAACTAAAGCAAGACATGAATCGGAAACGGACATTATTTGTTTTTATAGCCGTCATCGCGGTACTGATCATCGTAGCAGGAGGCATAGCCGCTTATGGTTACATACAGCTGAAACGCAAGCCCTGGGTGGAACGCGACTGTTGGGTGTATGTGCGGCAAGGCGATGATGCCCACCGTGTACTCGATCAGCTGGCCCAAGACGGCGGCGCCGACACTCGAGGTTTCTGGGCCGACGCAGCTTTCCGCCTCTATCACCTGGACGAAAGCCTGCAACGAGGCATCGATGGTGCATACCGGATGAAGGCCGGCGCCAGTATGGCCGATGTGCTCCGGAAGATAACGCATCATCAGCAGGATGCGGTACGGCTGACCTTTATCGGCACACGCACGGTTGAGGATCTGGCCGGACGCATGGCACGTTGCGTGGAAGCCGATTCGGCAGCCTTGATGCAAGCCATCTTCGACCCGGAATTCCTCGCCCTCTGCGAATGTGACAGCGCCAACGTAGCCAGTTTCCTGCTGCCCGATACCTACGAGGTCTATTGGAATATCCCGCCCCGGAAACTGATGCAAAGAATGCTTTCCGAATACCATCGCTTCTGGAACGGAGATCGTTTGCAAAAAGCCGCCGGATTGGGACTGACGCCACAGGAAGTAAGCATCGTGTGCAGTATTGCCGAAGAAGAAACCGCCAACCGTCAGGAACGGGGAACGGTTGCCCGTCTGTATTGGAACCGCCTGCAACGCGGCATGCCTCTGCAGGCCGACCCGACAGTGAAGTTTGCCGTAGGCGATCCGACCCTGCGACGTATCCTGACCAGGCATCTGCAGACCCCATCGCCCTACAACACCTACCTGCACCCGGGACTGCCGCCCGGACCGATCCGCGTTGTGGAAAAAGCCAGCATCGATGCTTTTCTGAACAGCCAGCCTCACACGTACCTTTATATGTGTGCCAAAGAGGACTTTTCAGGACTGCATAATTTTGCAAACACGCTGACCGAACACAACCGAAACGCCCAACGCTACCATCAGGCTCTTCGCCGCAACGGCATCCGATAACCTGTCATTTGATAGCAAAACGTCTTAAAAACAAGGCCGGATTCCACTTTTCAGACTGAAAATTTGGTCATTTCGGCAAAATAGTGTAAATTTGCGCGCAAAATATTTAATACAATGCCCGATATTTCAGAACGCGGCAAACTCATGCCGCAATCGCCAATCCGCAAACTCGTTCCTTTGGCAAACGCTGCCAAGAAACGAGGCATCAAGGTTTATCACCTCAACATCGGTCAGCCAGACCTGCCTACCATGCAGGCCGGTCTTGACTCGCTGAAACACATCGACCGCAAGATTCTGGAGTACTCTCCGTCGGAGGGCATTCTGCCCTTGCGCGAAAAGTTGCTGAACTACTACCACCGCTTCAAGATTAACGTAAACTTGGAGGACATCATCATCACCACCGGCGGCTCGGAGGCGGTGCTGTTCGCTTTTATGTCGTGCCTCAATCCGGGTGACGAGCTGATTGTACCCGAACCTGCCTACGCCAACTACATGAGCTTCGCCATCGTAGCCGGCGCAACCATCAAGTCCATTCCGACCTCGATCGAGGAAGGTTTTGCCTTGCCCCCGATGGAAGAATTCGAGAAACTGATTACGCCGCGCACCAAGGGTATCCTGATCTGTAACCCCAATAACCCGACGGGCTACCTGTACAGCCGCAAGGAGATGAACCAGTTGCGCGACATCGTAAAGAAGCACGACCTGTTCCTCTTCTCCGACGAGGTTTACCGCGAGTTCTGCTACACGGGTGCACCCTACATCTCGGCCTGCCATCTTGAAGGGATCGAGCAGAACGTCATCCTGATTGATTCTGTTTCGAAGCGCTATTCGGAAACCGGCATCCGCGTGGGTTCGATTGTTACCAAGAACGCCGCCGTTCGCCAGAACATCATGAAGTTCTGTCAGGCACGTCTGTCGCCACCGCTCATCGGACAGATTGTGGCCGAAGCCTCCATTGATGCCGATCCGGAGTATATGCTCGACACCTACGACGAATACGTAGAGCGCCGTAAGTTCCTCATCGACGGACTGAACCGCATCGAGGGCGTCTATTCGCCAATCCCTATGGGTGCGTTCTATACAATGGTAAAACTGCCTGTTGACGATGCCGAGAAGTTCTGTTCCTGGTGTCTCAGCGACTTCGAGTTTGAGGGCTGCACCGTGATGATGGCTCCCGGCAACGGCTTCTACGTCACACCCGGCAAGGGCAAGAACGAAGTCCGTATGGCATACTGTCTGAACAAGGACGACCTGAAGCGCGCACTCATCGTGCTGGCAAAGGCCCTGAAAGTTTATCAGGCAACCGTCATGAATCAGGACGAGGTTGAAGAAGGCAAGTAACGGACGTTTTCTTCAGACTATGCTGATTACACAGTTAATTTGAACCCTATAATTGTTTTCATTTGTCGCTCGCATTTTTCCTTGCTAAGAGAATACACTTCTCGAAAGGCGACGACACACAGCGCGTGTCACCGCCTGCCATACGCATTGCCATCGCCGGCATTGCCATCGGCTTGGCGGTGATGCTGCTTACTGTAGCCGTAGTGGTGGGTTTCAAGGAAGAGGTAAGGAACAAGATCGCATCGTTTGGCGGACACCTGGAGCTGCTGGCTCTCACTTCGAACCGCACCTTCGAGAAACTGCCCATCTGCTACAACGACTCTTTGCTCGATGAACTCCGCGCCCTGCCCGATGTGGCCTCGGCAGAACCCTTCATTACCAAGCCTGCGGTGCTGAAAACCGATAATGACTTTCTCTCCGTAGTAGTAAGGAGCGCCGATGTGGACGAACGCGAGATCCGGATTTCGGAAACCATTGCCCGAAAGATGCAGCTCCGGAAAGGCGACCGGCTGACGCTCTACTTTGTACAGAACAACCAGCCGCAGAACAGCCTGGAATACGGACCGATGGATGCCTCAGTGAAATCGGCCACCCTGACGGTAGCCGGCACCTACCAGACACACTTCAACGAATACGACTCGCAGGTGGTACTGGGCAATATAGGTCTGCTGCGCCAGAAAAGCGGATGGGATCCCGATATGGCAAGCGGCATCGACATCCGGCTTCACGACTTCGGTCAACTTGAAAATGCCTACTATGATATCAGCCGGAACTGCAGCCAGACCATCGACCGGCAAGGGACGCCCTATATGGTGCAGACCCTCGAGCAACAGAACCCGCAGATCTTCGGGTGGCTCGACCTGCTCGACACCAACGTATGGGTCATTCTGGGTCTGATGGCTGTGGTATCGGCCTTCACGATGATAAGCGGGCTGCTGATAATCATCCTGGAACGCACTCAAATGATTGCCATCCTGAAGGCACAGGGTTGCAGTAACGGACAGTTGCGCCGCACGTTTGTCTGGGTAGCCACTTTCCTGACCCTGCAAGGCATGATTTGGGGCAACCTCATCGGACTCAGTCTGTGCGCCATACAGGCGTGGTGGCATCCGGTAGCCCTCGATGCCGAAAACTACTATCTGGAATGGGTTCCCATCGGACTGGAATGGTGGCATGTGGCGGCGCTGAACGCCGGGACGCTGCTCATCACGCTGCTTATGCTGCTGGGACCTTCGGCGCTGGTGGCCCGCATCTCACCTGCCCGGGTGCTGACCGGTGACTGACCCTTCGTGAAAACCTGGAATCCAACAAATACTAACCTCAAAACCATAACTCAAATGAAAAAGTTTTTCTTAGGAGCTTTTATTTCTTTAGGTATGCTTACGCTGGCAGCATGCCAATGCGAGACGGCAACCCCTTCCGACACCGACTTCAGCGCATACACATGCAACTTGCCGTTTGAGATGCCGACGCTGTCGCGTCCGGACATCCCTGCCACCGAACGCTGCATCACCGAGTTTGGCGGTGTGGGCGATGGCGTGACCCTCAATACCGAAGCTTTCCGCAAGGCTATGAAGGAACTGTCGGCCCAGGGCGGCGGACACCTCATCGTGCCG
>JAGBQS010000300.1 GCA_017632695.1 Bacteroidales bacterium | reverse complement strand
GAGTCATATTCTTGTTGTGATTACCAAATCAAGCTTTCTGCCAATATGTCAAAGAACAGGTTCAAAAATGAACTTGAGCGGAAAACGAGACTCGAACTCGCGACCCCAACCTTGGCAAGGTTGTGCTCTACCAACTGAGCTATTTCCGCATTGTTTTAAAGAACGTCCGACCGAAGTCGTTTGTGGGAGCAGATGGATTCGAACCACCGAAGTCGTAGACAGCAGATTTACAGTCTGCCCCATTTGGCCACTCTGGAATACTCCCAAGCCTTGCGCTCCAAGATGGGCTTGAACCAACGACCCCATGATTAACAGTCATGTGCTCTAACCAACTGAGCTATTGGAGCTCTTTTTTCGCTTTCAGTCGTCTCTTCGACTTTAGCGGGTGCAAAGATAGGGGCTTTTTCCGTCACTTCCAAATTTTCCGGCCAAAAAGTGCTAAAACTTTTCCCAAAATGTTCTCAAAACTGCCATTTTTGAAATCTTAATATTGCATTAAGTGCATCTGCGGACCATTTTAGAGGTTCCAGTTGGAGGTATTGCTGTTGCTTTCTATTGCTGTCTCGATGGCATCGGGCAGGTTGGCAAAGAAGTCAATGCCTGTAAATACCTCCAGTTCGTCGATGGATACCACGTGGTTCAGCTTTTCAGCCTTCGAAGATGAGTCTTCCGAGTAGTTCTTATGCTCCATCAGGAAAGCAATGGCCTCGTAGGTATTGTTCTTGCACTTCAGGAGTGCCATGTAATAATACTGAGGTACGGCAACCTTCTTGCCGTTGCTGCGGTAAACGTACTCCAGGATGTGGTCATCGTCGATGGTTCCGCCTTTTACCACATAGAGCGTATCGGCAAAGCTGGCATCGCGACCCAGTCCCTGCACGTATGTCTCGTAGTTCACCCAGTAGTCCTGGTTGAAGCTTGGCAGCTGCGGCGACATGTTGGTCATGTAGAACGTCTGCTCATTGGCAGCAACGCTTATCAGACGGTCGTTCGATGCACAGAGGTGTCCGCGGTCGTAGTTATAGCCGTTGCTATAGAAGCTTGCCGCACCGATAAACAGGCGCGAAGGCAGTTCCGGATCGTCCATGAACGAATTGTTGCGGCCCGTGTTCTTAGTCCGGTTCGAAGCATCGAAGCGGAAAGCCACCCAGCGCGAGTGGAACTTCACCGTATCGTATGCCAGACAGTAGTTCATGACCGTATCGCCGTTCAGCACGATGTTGTGCTTGATGTACAGATCTCCCTGCTGGAGGGCGGGAATCTCCATCAGCGTAGTGTCGGCAGCCAGCAGGGTTCCCTGGCTTTCGGTACCCAGCACCACGCCGTCGAAGTCAAAGAGATCGTCTTCCAACAGGTCATCGCAGGCAACCAATATGCCTGCCATGAGCACTGTCATCCACACATATAATAATTTCTTCATACGCGTAAGGGTTTAGTGGAGGGTAACATTCTTGATTTCCCAGGTGCCGGCAATGGAGGTTGTCGATTTGTAAACAAAGGCAATCCGTACGGTTTCGTCCACGTACTCGCCCAAGGTAGCACCAGCATCGGCAAAGTTGAAGGCGGTACCCGTAGCTGTGCGGGTAATCTCCAGGTCATTCCAGGTACTGCCGTTATCCAGACTGATCTTTACGGTAGCGTACTGGTTGAAGTTGTCGGTAGTGGTGAAGTAGTTGCCTGCCTCGTTGAAGCTGAACACACCGTTCTCCAGTTCTACTGCCGGACTGATAAGCCAGCTCTCCGAATCGTAACGGCTGCCGCCCTTATAGCCTGTTGCTACCATGCAGCTGTACTGGCTGCTGTAGGTCCAGACATAATCCAGATTACTGTCGATGGTCTTGTTCTCGATGGTCCAGCCATCCGGCAGACCGCTGGTAAAGTCGAAGTCCGGCTGGTTCTCATCCGATGAGCCGCTGCCGCTTTCTTCAGCCGTACTGTACACCTCGATCTTGGTAATCTGTGTATTGTGGGCACTCAGCACCTTCAGCGTGTAGGTACCAATGGTGCGGTAATTGCTGGCAATTACGTAGGTATTGCTGCCTGTGGCACCGGTAGTAGCGGTGCTGACCGCATCATCGCCGCAGAAGATGTTCTGCTGAACGGCTGCCGAAGCTGCATCGCGACCCGTAATGACAATCTTGGCAACCGTGCCCGTAAAGCCCGAAAGGGTGAGGTAGGCACCCTGCTTGCCCAGGATCAGATATTTGCTCGAGGAGTTGTAATAATATCCGTTGCCCGAAGTACCTGCAATCTTCAGTGTGTATTCACCGGACGTATAGGTGTTCTCATCCACCGTTTTGGTAGTAGTCACATTGAAGCAGTTCTTCGAGAAGTCGAAGGTGATGGCATCGCCCTCTGTATTACCGCTGCCGTTATTGCCCGACGAAGCCGTTTCGCCGTTCAGGTAAACGATGCTGCTGCCGGTAGTCATTTCCGGAGTCGTATTATTATAATAGGTAAGCTGACCGTAAACAATCACGCTGTCGCCTGCCGAGAGGTCGGTAGTTGCCGTAAACTTGTTGCCGCCCAGGCTGTAGCCGCGGAAGATTTCCAGCTGGTCGGTGGTGCTGCCATCGGCGCTGATATAGTAGGTAGCATTACCGTAAGAGGTGTTGATTTCCGGTGCCGGGCTTGCGCAGATGCGTCCCATTACATACACCTTGCTGCTGCTTGCCTGACCCGAAGTAATGATAGCCAAAGCCTTGGCTGCATTGTAAGGATCCTCGAGGGTACCCGAACCCAGCTGCTCGCCGGTAATCTCGGTACCGCTATTGCTGTTGCCCGACGAAGCGGTGAACAGGCTGCCGTCGGCGGCTTCCGTACCGGCAGAGGCTTCGAGGGCGAAGTTCTTCACTTCCCAGGTCGAAGAAGAGGTCTCGCACTTGAAGTAGAATGCCACGCGGACCGTATCGCCCATCAGGCTGTCGGGAACGGTAATGCTGTGGCTCGAGAAGTTGGTATAGTCCTTACCCTCGGTATGGTTCTGAGTCAGCACCGTCCAGGTGGTAGCGTTAGGATCGTCCTTCCAGTTGTTGGTGATAAGGCACTGCTGGTAGGCCTGATTGCGCACATAGCGCAGAATATATTCGTACGAGACGTGAGCCGTTGTGGCATCGGCCAGCGAGATAGGACCCGAAACCAGGAAGTATTCGCCGTCGGTGGTCACCTTCGTGCTGCTGTTGTAGCCGGTAGCGGTGGCACAACTGTAGTTAATGGCCCAGGCTCCGGCGCCCGACGTGAGGTAATTGGACCAGGCTCCCAGCGAAGTGCTGAAGGACTCGCTGTAAGGCAGGGTCTCGACCGTTTCAACTTCTTCGCCCTTCTCCATGTAGTAAACACCGTAAGGAGCGGGTACGTCCTCGCAGGCTACGAGGCACAGGCTGGCTGCCAGGATTGAAAACAGGAACTTTTTCATATGCTATGTCGTTTTTTATTTTAGAATCTTGAAATCGGCCGTATCACGCAGGTTCATCTGCCATTTCGACTCGTAGGTGTCGAACAGCAGGATACCCGAAAGCTGTACGGTGTCGCCCTGAGGCATGACAATGTTCGAAATCTCATTGCCCGTCGAAGTACGGATCTGCATCATGGTACCGTTGGCCAGTTTGAACTCGCGGTTCACGCCGTAGCCGGCATCCTCCAGATCGTCGGGAGCCAGGATGGCCTGCTTTACGCTGTCGGCCTCCGGGAAGATACCCTTCACGGTAGCAATGGCAGGGTAGTAGTCGATGTTACGCGATTGGGTAGGGAACGGGTTGCTGATGTAGTCCACATCCTGACATTCGGCACAGGTCGGGTCGGGGTCGCCTATCAGCTGTACATGCTGAGCAAAGGTCTCGAGCAGGATGGGGCCCAGATTGTGGTTGCCGCTCGACGTGAAGTAGGGGAATCCGATTTTCGGGCTCTGGCTGTAACCGCCCACATACAGGCCGCGCAGATCCAGACGTATGCGCTGGCCGATCTTGTAGAGCGGATACAGGCACGGGTTCTTCACGCCGATCTGGATGCAGGCATCCTCGCCTGTGGAGGAGTCGATGCTGCGGACAAACAGGCTCTGGTACAGATTGCCGAACTGTCCGTCGTTGGCACAGATGACGCCCTCGATGTAGAGGCTGTCCTCAATCAGGAATTCCCAGTTCGACGAGTTGCGGCTGTAGGTCGCATTGGTGTTCGACTGGCAATACAGATCCTTCAGCGCCTTGATGCTGATGTTGGCAGCGGGGAAGGTATCCTGTGCCTGCAATTCCTCATCGGCAAATTTCGAGGTGTCCGGATCGTCCAGACTGTCATAGCAGGCAGTCAGCAGTACCGGAACGGCTAAAATATAGAATAGTTTCTTCATGTGGCTTACCATTTGAAATTAACATTGAGGAATGCGTTGATCGAGTTCGCATAGTAGTACTTCGAGTTACGCGAGAACTTGTATGCCTTGGCCAGTCCGCGCGATCCGTCGCCGGTACCGTACGAATTATAGTAGTTATCGTCGCGGTTCTGCTCGTAGCCGCCAGTGCGGAGATTGGTGTTGTTGGTGAGGTTCTGTGCCGACAGGTTGATGCTCATGCTCTTGCCGTGCGGCAGACGTATATAGCGGCCGATGGAGGCATCGAGCATAAAGCCCGGATGGAACTTCTCCTGTTCGGCTCCGTAGATCTTCTTGATCTTGCCGGTCGATTCATCCCACAGCACGGCACCGTTCTCGCGGATCTCAGCCTCGGTCACGCTGTACACGGGCATTCCTTCGGCATTCACCGAGTTGTTGGTGTAGTTCTGCATGATGTTTGTCAGACGGCGGTACTGGCTGAAGCCTACATACACGCGGTCGTACCAGTTCACATTCACCTCGAAGAACCAGTTGCGGATGCTGTATTCGGCGCCGAAGTTCAGGGCTGTGAGCGGCGTGCTGCCCACATGCATACCGTCGGCGGCAACCAGCAGATGCTCATAGTCGCCGGTCACGGGGTTCACCCACTGGTTCACCTTGTAGTTGTCCGATTCGCTCATACCCTGCGTATTGAGCTGGGCATACGGGTTGTTGGTGTAGAGCGCCTGGTTCCAGGTGCCGGTGGCATGAACGCTCAGGTTGCTGACGATGTCATATTTCAGGGCAAGTTCCAGACCGTAGTGCTGCTTGCTCACATTGCTCATGGTGAGGTAGGTGAAGGCCGAGTTGGCATCGTTGAAGAAAGCGGTCTGTTCCACCAGATTCTGCATGTCGATGAAGTAAGCACCCACCTTGCCGCTCAGATTGCCGAAGCGGAACTTCCAGTTGGCATCGGCGCTCAGGTGATCCTCGAGGGTGAGGTTGTTCACATAGTCGTTCTGGATGCGCGGAGCCACAAAGGCGTTGCGGGCCAGCGGGGCTTTCTTGGCCCATCCGGCAGCCAGGGTAAGGGTCTGGTTGGCCCACGGACGCCATTGGAGCTGAACCTTGGCGCCACCGCCCAGGAATCCTGCCCATTCGGAATAACCGAAGGAGTTATCCAGATAGGTACCGTCGGCCTGTTTCAGCTGGCCCTGTCCGTTCTGCATCAGGCCGTTGCGGCGCATGCGGGTACCGTCCAGGTTAGCCTGCAGGTTGGCATTGAAGCTGCCTACGGTGTACTGGTACTGAGCCCAAAGCTGGGCGTACTGAACGTTGATCTCGTAGTTGTAGCCGAAGGTGTCGCCTTCCTTGATGATACGGTTCGGGTGACGCAGGTCGCTCTGTGCCTGCATGGACGACAGGCCGTAGTCGCCGGCGGCAAACTTATCGATGTCCACATAATAGCTGGCTCCCAGCAGGTCGGCCATCGTGGTGTAGTGCATACCCTTGGTAACGTTGGCCTGAATGCCGGCTGCAAGCTTGTTGCCGGCGTTGATGAAGCGATTGTAGGTACTGCTCAGCGCCCAAACGCGCTGGTCGTTGTGGCGGCGTTCCTGATAGTAGAGGGCGCTTCCGCCGTTGGCGGCGTTCTGCCGGTTGATGTAGTAGAGGCGGTCCCAGTCAATCTGCCTTCCGGCTTTGGTGGACCACCGCTCCATCAGCGTGTTGTACTGATCCATCAGGAAGGGGTTCTCATGCAGATAGTCGCTGTTGTTGATGCTCAGGTCGTACACGTTGAAGATGCTCGACGGCAGGTTCTTGTAGTAGTCCGGGCGCGGGTCGTAGGCCTCGCCGGCAAAGCCCAGCGCCGTGCTGCTGTACATACCGTAGCGGAAGCCGACATTAGAGGTCAGGCTGCTGTTATCGTCTATGTGCCAGTCCCAGGTCAGGATGGCGGTCGGCTCGTAGTCGTTCACCACGCGGGCATTGCGTTTCTTGCCGTTCTGGTAGCCCCAGTTCGGGTTGTAGTAGTGCGAGTTGGCCAGCCAGTAAGCCTCTTCGGTCGAGGCTCCCTGCTGGGCTCTTTCGGTAGGAGCGCCGAAGGTTACCAGGCTCAGGGCGTGGTTCTCGCCGAAGCGTTTCTCCATGCTCAGCAGGTACGACAGTGAATTGTAGAAGGTGCCTTCAATGACGCCTTCCTTGGCACCGCGGTAGCCTATCAGTCCGCCGAAAGCCCATCCGTTGCCCATCAGGCCGGTACCGAAGCTGTACATGCCGCGATACATATAATTACGGTTGCACAGCGATGCGGTAATCTTCTGTCCCTGCTGGAACTTCGAGGCGCGGAGGTTGGTATTGTCGCCGCCAGCCAGACCCACCACGCCGAAGGTGTTGAACTCGCTGTTGTCGGCGCCTTCCTTGTTACGGGTAGCATCGTTCATACCGCCCAGCAGGCTGTAATTGAAGCGGCCCTGTTCCAGGTCGTTGAACTGCAGTCCGTTCAGGTACGAGGTGGCATACATGTTGTCGAGGGCACGCAGACGGAAGCGCATGGCGCTCCAGAGGAACCCCACTTCCGATCGGTAGGGGTCGTTGGACGAAGAGGTGACGTTGGCAATCACCTGGGCTGCATCGAGGTCTTCGTCGAGCTGCGATTCGGTGAAGGTGAAGTCGCTGGCATCGTCCTCATCGTCCGATTCCCATTGGTCGGCTTGCCGGGCAGCCGTCTGCAAAAGGGTGTCGGGTTGCAGTGCCGTCGGGCTTTGGGCCGTCAGCGGCAGTGCAGACAACATCCACGCCGTGGATGTGAGCAGAATCTTATTTGTCATTGATTGGTACATTTAAACAACTGGGGGCAAATTTAAGTGTTTTTTGCGAAAATAAAAAATAATTTACATATTTATGTTGTATTTTCTTGGTAAATTATCGAAAAGTACCTACCTTTGCCACACAAAACAAAAAAAATGATGATGAAGAAAATTCTTTTTGCATTGGTTTTGGCCCTAATGCCGTTCTTTGCAGTATCGGCTGCCGAAGCACAGGCTCCTGCCGCCCGTAAGGAAAGCCAGAAGGAAAACAGCGGGAAAAAGTTTGCTGCCTATGCCATCGGTTTCTATAACCTTGAGAACCTGTTCGATACCATTCATGCCAAGGGTAAGAACGATTACGATTTCCTGCCCGACGGCCCGTACAAGTGGAATACGGTCAAGTACACCAACAAGCTGAAGAACATGGCACGCGTGCTGAGCGAGATGGCCACCGACAAGGTGAAGGCCGGACTGGCAGTGGTGGGCGTGAGCGAGGTCGAGAACCGCAAGGTGCTCGAGGACCTGCTGCAGGAGCCTGCCCTGAAGGACCGCGGTTACCGCATCCTTCACATTGAAAGCCCGGACCGCCGAGGCGTGGATTGTGCCCTGATCTACAACCCGCGTTTCTTCAAGCTCGAAGATTCCCTCTACGTGCAGTGCATCGCGCCCGACGAGGCGACCGGCCCTGAACCCATCGGCTTCCGTTGGAAGTGGGAAGGAACACAAAAGTTCATCGAGCCGCTGCCTCTGTTCGGCGATACCACCCATATCACCCGCGGTTTTCTGGTAGGCATCGGACAGCTGGCCGGCGAACGTGTTGCCTTCATCGTGAACCACTGGCCCAGCCGCGGTGCGCAAAGTCCTGTGCGCGAGAATGCAGGCCGTCAGGTGTACCGTCTGAAGGAGGCCCTGCTGGATATGTATCCGGGCATCAAGATTGTCATCGAGGGCGACTTGAACGATGATCCCAACAACAAGAGCGTGCAGGTGGAACTGATGGCCAAGCCGAATGTCGAGGAAGCCGTTTCCGAGCGCGACCTCTTTAACCCCTGGTACAACATGCTGTACAAAACGGGTCAGGGAACGCTCATGTATCGCGGCAACTGGAACCTGTTCGACCAGATCATCATTTCGGGTAACTTCTGCAACGATCCCGATCACCGGACGCTTTCGTACCGTTCGTGCGAAGTCTTCCTGCGCGATTACATGATTCAGCAGGAAGGCCGCTACAAGGGCAGTCCGCTGCGTATCACAGCCGGCGGCACATGGCTCAACGGCTACAGCGATCACCTGCCTACCATCATCTATCTGGTGAAGCAGAAGCAGAAGTAGTGTGAAGCCGTGATGTCCGACAGTTTACCTCATTATAATTATTTGCCTTTTTACCAATAATATATTTACCTTTAACCATAATTAAGAATGAAAAAACTATTCCTTTTGGGAGCTGCCATGATGGCAGCAATGGGCATTCAGGCTCAGAAGCCCATGAAAGCGCCTGCAGGCGGTAAGTTAATTAGCGATGAACTGATCGGTATCTTCTTCGAGGATATCAGCAGTGCTGCCGACGGCGGCCTGTATGCCGAACTGGTTCAGAACGGTTCGTTTGAGTTCAATACCACCGAGCGCGACGGATGGGGACCCGGCACTGCCTGGAAGTTCCTGCGTCCCGGTCACTCACTGGGCTATATCCGTCCAAGTATGTCAATGCCGATCCATCAGAACAATCCTACCTATATGAGCATCCACATCGAGCGCTCCAGGGAGTTCAAGGACTACAGCGGCTGGAAGGGCGTAGGTATGCAGAACGAAGGCTACAACGGCATCAGCGTGAAGGCTGGCGAGAAGTACGACTTCTCCGCTTTCTTCCGTAATGCAGCCGGTCAGGCCGGTAAGAATATCCGTATCGCATTGGTCGAGCCGCAGGGCTGGACCAAGGATCCTAAGGTACTGGCCGAAGCCGCAATCAGCGTGAGCGCCAACGTTTGGAAGAGCTATTCCGTAACCCTTGAGTCCAATGCCGACTGCAAGAATGCAGCCCTGCAGATCCTGGTACTCACACAGGGCGATATCGATGTCGATGATGTTTCGCTCATGCCGCAGGATACCTACAAGGGACACGGTCTGCGTAAGGATCTGGCACAGGCCCTGGCCGACCTGCAGCCAAAGTTCATGCGCTTCCCGGGCGGTTGCGTGGTACACGGCGGCGGCGACGGTTTCTGGAATACCTACCGCTGGAAGAACACCATCGGCCCGAAAGAGCAGCGTCAGGGTCTGAAGAATACCTGGGGCTATCATCAGAGCATGGGTCTGGGTTACTTCGAGTACTTCCAGTTCTGCGAGGATCTGGGCATGCAGCCCGTACCGATTCTGCCTTGCGGCGTGAGCTGTCAGGGTACCAACGGCGGTTGGGGCATGTGGCCGGAACAGGCTCAGGATGTTGTTCCTATGGACCAGATGGACGAATGGGTGCAGGATGCGCTCGACCTCATTGACTGGGCCAACGGCGACCCGGCAACGAATATGTGGGCTAAGATGCGTGCCGATGCAGGTCACCCGGAGCCTTTCAACCTGAAGTATCTGGGTCTGGGCAACGAGGAGAAGATCTCGCCCGCATTCATCGAGCGCTTTAAATATATCTATGAGCGTGTCACGAAGGCTCACCCTGAGATCGTTATCGTAGGTACCGCTGGTCCCGGTTCGCACAAGGGCAATCCTGACTTCGAAGCCGGCTGGAAACTGGCCGAAGAACTGGGCATGCCTATCATCGACGAGCACTACTATGAGCCTAACGAGTATTTCCTCAACAAGCGCCAGTACGACAGCTATCCGCGCGACCGTATGACCAAGGTCTACCTGGGCGAATATGCAGCCAAGGACAAGAAGCTCATCGATGCCCTGGCCGAAGGTCTGTACCTGCTCCATGTGGAGCGTAATG
>JAGBQS010000299.1 GCA_017632695.1 Bacteroidales bacterium | reverse complement strand
TCCGGTGTCAGCCAAATGTTGTCGAATACAATGGTGTTGCCCTTGTTGGATGTGAAGACAGCCTTCGCGGTAATGCCGATCTGGCATTCGTTGGTCAGGTTGATGATAGCCCTCGGGTTCTCGATATCGAGTACAACATCATCGGCCTGCAGGAAGTCCATATCATCACCCAAATCGATGGATACGTCGGTTGTAATCGGGTCGATGGTTGGGAAGAACTGACCGTTGATAGTTCCCATCGTGGCAGAAGTGGTTTCGAGCGTAACGCCGAGCGTAGTACCGGAAGTGAATCTGAAATATGGAGTCGAACCGACGGAGCTCATATACATAACTTCAGCACCGTTCAGGGATGTCATGTTCGAGATTGCCAGTTCGGAATAGATGCCGATCTTGGTTTCGCGATGCAGGTTGCCCCCGATGTTCCTGAGCGGACTGTTGATGAATTCCATACCGGAGATGATGATGTTTTCGGCCTGAATGGTAGCAGAAGTGTTGCCGGCAGGCTTGTTGACAGTAATGTTCGGGATGGCAATCCAGCCCTGTGCGTCGCGCACGTATTCAACTCCGGCTGTGTTCTGTGCAACCATGAAGTCAGGCAGTTTAATCTTGGCATTCTGTACGGTAATGTCGTAGGCTGCTGCAGAATTCGGCAGGTTGGAAAGGGTGAACGACAATACACTCTTCATCTGATTGGCAAAATCCAATGAACTGATGGCGATCAGGGCGGCGTCAACTCCACTTGCATCGAGGATGATGAGGGTGTCGGGTGCCTGAATGTCGTCGCCTGTCGATGGAGTGGTAATGGCCGGATTGGTCAGGGTGCCGAGGGTTGTCAAAGGCGTCATCGGAGTCATACCGTTGATGGTTGTCATCTGGTCACTTGTCAGGTTGGAGATCTGGAAGACATACGGAATGGCTTCGAATTCAACCTTCGGGACGTCGATTGTTGAAGCATCGACCGATACATTGGAAGGATCCAACGTGCCGTCGGTGCCGAGGAAATAGTTGCCGAACTCATCGAGCGAGATGTTCTCCGAATCATCCGGATCGATCAGCTCGGTAGCGTAGATTGTATCAGTAGAACCCAATGGGATGGTCAGACCACCATTGGCAATCGAGACGGTCAGATCAATTCCATCCTCTTCCGTCAACTTGTCGTAAGCTGTGTCTTTGGTACAGCCGGAAAATGCAATTCCTGCTATGGCGGCAAGGAACAGCAATTCTCTTGATTTAAGTTTGTAATTCATAGGCCTTGAATTAAAGGGTTGATATTAAAGTAGTTGTTATTCGTTGTTTTTATTTGATTGAAAGGTTTCGTGTTGTGAATAGGGTAATCAGGAAGCCTGTGCCGCAAACTGACAGGGCTACCCAGACTACATCCGTCCAGGAGAGGAGAACCGGATAACTGTCAACGACAAAGATGTCGCTGCTGTCGCCCAGACCGACGATTCCGAAATGCTGCTGCAAAAAGCACAGAAGCACTCCCACAATAATGCCGGCCAATGCTCCGCATCCGGTAACCAGCCATCCTTCGAAGGCAAATATGCGACGTATCATCAGGTCGCTTGCTCCTAAACAGCGCAAGGTGCGGATGTCGCTTTCCTTGTCGATGATCAGCATCGAAAGCGCTCCGATCAGGTTGAACGATGCAATGATCAGGATGAACAGGATCAGAAGGAATGTAAGCCATTTCTCAATCTGAACGATTCGGTAGCTGTCGGCCTGCTGTTCGTTGCGGGTCAGAATCCTGAAACCGCTTATTTGGGCCAGCAGTTCTTTCTTGACCTGAACATCGCTGAAGCCGGGGCGGAGTTTCAGTTCGTAGGCCGAACAGAGCAGGCTGTCCTGAAGCAATTGCCTTGCTGCCTGGATATCCACTAAACAAAGATCGTCGTCGTAATCGCTTTGCTGGACGGCAAACTGCGCCGAACAGAAGAAGTCGTGTTCAATGAAAGCATCTTCAGGGTTCAGAAGATTGATTTTGCCGGTTCGCCGCGGACAATAGAACGTCATCGGACGGAGGAATCCCGGTCGGCAGGCAACCTGCTGTGATAATCCGATGCCCAGGATTGCAAAATCGGCTACTTCGCTTTTGAGTTGGTATGAACCATTCCACAGAATACTGTCAATCATGGTAACCTTCTCATAAACGGAATCGACACCCTTCATGCGGGCTGGGGTCTGTCGGCCGCTGTTAATAATAAGAACGTTTTCCGTCAGTGTAGCGCTGAGTTGCTCTACTCCGGGATGGCAGGCGATAAGATTCCGTACGGTTGGGTCTTCGTGGAAAAACTTGCCTTCTTCCGCTTCGATAATCAGTTCCGGATCGAGCCTCGAGGTGAGTTTGCCTACCAGGCTCTCGAATCCGTTGTAAACCGATAGCACACAAACCAGTGCTGCTGTGATGATTGCCACACCGACGGCAGCCACAATCGTGATAGCGTTGATGGCGCTATGGCTCTTTTTAGCCAGCAGATATCGGACGGCAATTCGGAACGTGAGCATTTATTTCTTCAGTAATTCGTCGATGCGCTCCAGATAATCCAGTGAATCGTCAATTTCGAAACGCAGTTCCGGAATAATGCGCAGCTGATGGCGTACTTTGTTGCCCAGGGCGCCGCGAATGCCGCCGACGTAGGTGTTAAGGTTCCTGACAATCTCAGTGCCCTTGTCGGAGGGGAATACGCTGACAAACACTTTGGCGAAACTGAGGTCGGGTGCAGTGCGCACAGCGCTGACGCTGACCATCAGTCCGTGGGTCTTTGCCGTTTCCTGACGGAGAATTTCTGCCAACTCTTTTTCAAGCAGGCGGTTCACTTTATCAAGTCGATTACTATCCATTTTCTATAATTCGTGATTTGCTTTTCTGTGGTGCAAAGATGAAGATTATTTTTCGTTTTTGCAAATTTTAAGTTATAAAAATGAAAGATTTGCCCGTTTTAACATATAAAAAAGGGTGTCGGACTTTGTAAATGCCCTTTTTTCTTCCCTTAAGGGAAAAATTTGAACTCCTTCAGGGAACCCTGTTTTCCTCTGCAGACGATGCTATTTCCCGCTGTTGCGCTCCCAGAAAACATGATCTTCGTAGCCTTGGATATGCTTGTCCGACTTTGCTTTTTCAAGTCGCTTCAGGGCCCAGAGAACATATTCCGGATTCAGTTCGATGCCCAAATAGTGACGGTTAAGCTTCAGGGCTGTAACGGCGGTCGATCCGCTGCCTATGAATGGGTCGGCAACGATTCCTCCTTCCGGACAGGATGCCAGAATGAGTTTCGCCAACAGTTTCTCCGGTTTTTGGGTGGGATGGTCTGTATTTTCGGGCATCGACCAATAGGGAATGCTGATATCGTCCCAGAAATTACTGGGACAGGTAAGACGGAATTTCCCTTCATCGGTTTCTTCCCAGTCTTTGGGCTGCCCGTTTTCGGTATGGTAGGGGGCAATGACCCTGCGTTTCTGTTTGACTGCTTCTACGTCGAAGTAGAACTGCTTCGCATCAACAGTCCCATACCAGATGTCTTCCATGCTGTTTTTCCAGTTGGACTTGGAACCGCGTCCTTTTTCGCGCTGCCAGGTAATGCGGTTGCGGACGTGAATGCCGCATTGCTTCAGGGCACTGTAGATGACAGGACTTGACTGCCAGTCGCAGCAAATGTACACAGACCCGGTCGGTTTCAGGAGCCGAAGCGTTTGCGGTAGCCAGCTGAGTACGTATTCCAGATAGGCCTCATCACTGCTTTTCCGGGTTTTCAAGTCGCCGAATTGGATGGAAAGATTGTAGGGAGGGTCGATGATAAGCAGATCGGCAAAACCTTGGGGCAATAAGGGCAGTGCCGACATCAGGTCTTGGCAAAAGATACGGTCTGTCACGTCGGCAGTCAAAGCGGATCCGGTCAGCGACGTTAATGAAGCCGACAGCCGTTCTCTTTCATCGGCTGTCAGGGTAAGGGTTTTGTTTCTGGCAGAGCGCTCTTTCATAGTTTGCGGATTAATGTCAGTCCGTCGCGCATGGGAAGAATGACTTTCTCCACGCGACGGTCGGTAGCCAGACTGTCGTTGAAACGTTGCAGGCTTCGTGTCTGCAAATCGCTTTCCTTCGGGTGCTCTTCCAAGACCTTTCCGTCCCACAGGGTGTTGTCGGCAATGATGAGTCCGCCAGAACGGACAAAAGGAAGCACAGTTTCGTAATATGCCTGATAGTAGCGTTTGTCTGCATCGATGAAGCAGACATCCCACGGTTTCTGCACCTCCTGGCTTACGGTGGGAATCAGGCTGAGGGCGTCGCCCAAATGCAGTCGGATCTTTTGGCCGAGAGTTCCTGCCCGTTGTAGGTTCTCGTGGATAAAGTCTTCCAGTTCGTCGAAAACCTCGATGGTGTGCAGGACTTCCTCTCCGTTGTCCGGATCGGGTGTGAGCGCTTCGGCCATGCTGATAGCGCTGTAGCCGCTAAAGGTGCCCAGCTCCAGAATGCGATGGGCCTGTGCCAGACTGCAAAGCATTTTCAGCATCCGGCCCTGCAGATGGCCGCTGCACATGCGGGTATAGGTAAGCCGCAAATGAGTAAGGCGCTGCACCTGATGCAGCACCTCCGGTTCCGGATCGATATGATGGAGTACATATTCGTCCAGTGAATCTGCGGTTTCCTCGTAGTTCATTAAGATTCGTGAAGGATCTTTTCGGCCTTATTGATCTCGAGCGAAGAAATACCCTGATTGGTAGCTCCGAAAAGGTATGCCATCAGGTCATCCTTCTTAATCTTGCCGGCTTTTACCAGTTCTGAAAGACCGACATAGATAAAGTGGTTGTCCGACGCGTCGACCAGTTCGGGATCGACACCATAGGAGAGGGCCAGCAGACGTACTGCCTTCATGTCATGACAGAAGGCAAAGATGGTACCTTTTGGACGGTAGCTTGAAAGCATGCGGGCGGCAAAACCGTTGCGGGCTTCAATGATGAATTCGTTGACCCCAAGGCTCTCCTGTGCAATAGCGGCATGCTTGCAAAGGTAACTTGAAATGTTAGCGGAAACTTTGCCGAAGAAAGCGGGGATCTTGTATTCCTGCTGCTCATATTCGGCCTCAGCTTCACGGCATACCTGAGCCATCGTCTGTACGGCTTCGCGCGGGTAGGCACCGTATGCGGTTTCGCCCGAAAGCATGACGGCATCTGTCTGCGCAAATACGGCATTGGCGATATCGGAAATCTCGGCACGCGTAGGACGCGGGTTCTTGATCATGGTGTGAAGCATCTGGGTTGCAACAATAACCGGTTTGTTGCGAACCATGCACTTGCGGATCAGCATACGCTGGATGCCGGGAATCTTTTCCTGGGGAACCTCAATGCCCAAGTCGCCGCGGGCAACCATAACGCCATAGGCTAAATCCAGAATCTCATCGATGTTGTCAACACCCTCCTGATTTTCAATCTTGGCGATGATCTTAATGTTTGAGTTCTTGGCATCCAGAATCTCCTGAATGTCGAGAATGTCCTGCTTGCTGCGTACAAAAGAGTGGGCAATGAAGTCAATGTCCTCCTCAATGGCAAGATCGATGTTGTGACGGTCCTTGTCGGTCAGTGACGGTAACTTGATGCTGACGCCCGGCACATTTACGCTCTTGCGCTGTCCCATTTCGCCATGATTCTGAGCTTCGGCAATCAGTACGTCGCCTTCCTTGGCGGTAATCTTGAAGGCAATTTCGCCGTCGTCAATCAGTACATTGGCGCCAACAGGTACGTCGGCTACAAAATTGGCGTAGTTCATCGAAATTTCTTCGTGGGTCGATACGCCTCCGGGGTTCCCCACCATGCGAACAACGTCGCCCGGTTCGAAAACAATAAATTTATCTGTAAAGTCAGCCGGGAAAACGGTTGTCCGGATTTCCGGTCCTTTGGTGTCAATCAGAATCGGAATCTTGGTGCTGACTGTGCGTACATTGGCAATCAGCTGGCGCAGACCTTCGTCGGTTGCATGAGCCGTGTTCATGCGGACAACATTCATACCTCTGTCATATAAATCCTGTAAAAACGGTACATCGCAGCGGATATCGCTGATAGTACATACAATTTTAGTCTTCTTCATAAATACCTTAAATATGTAAAAATATTTCCCTTTGAGTTGCCTTAATATAGTCGCCTTTCGGCTATTGTTTTTGGGGCTGTGCCTTGTTAACCCTTTGACTCCGCTTTTTGAAGCAGTCCTTCGATGGCCAGCCGGTATCCGTCCAGACCAAAGCCGATGATGATGCCGGAGGCAGCCGGCGAGATATACGAGTGATGCCTGAACTCCTCGCGTTGGTGTACGTTGCTGATGTGTACCTCTATGACCGGAGTCTTGATGGCACGGATCGCATCGTGAATGGCAACACTTGTATGGGTGTAGGCCCCTGCGTTCAGTACGATGCCGTCAACCAATCCTCCGTCCGGATGCGTGGCATCGGTATTCAGGTTGGCATCAGCTCCGAATCCGGCCTGATGAATCCGGTCGATGATTTCGCCCTCCACATTACTCTGGAAGTACTCTATATCGGTTCCGGGGAACCGCCGCCGCAATTCGTCCAAGTACTTCTCGAACGTTTCTGCACCGTATATACCGGGTTCCCTTCTGCCTAGCAGATTTAAATTCGGTCCGTTAATGATCAAAATTTTCATAAATTACTTGGTCGATTATACTTTTTTTATTATATTTGCGGCGTCAAAACGCACAATTTTTGGCGCAAAGTTAATGATTTTTTTTGAAATGACCGACAATAATCTGATAAATTATCAATCTTTTTTGAAATTTGAACGAAATTTAACCGAGAATTCCGTTGAGGCTTACGTTTCAGATGTCAAAAAGTTACAGGTTTTTGTTGGCAATAAGGGAAAAACACTCAAAGATGCGGATTCGGCTGACATCGAGGATTTCCTTTGCGGTTTGCATGAGGTCGGGATATCTCCTTCATCGCAAAAACGGATTCTGGTAGGCATCCGATCCTACTATAAATTCCTGCGGCTGGAGGGAAAATTGGATTCAGATCCGACGGAACTGATTGATTCTCCCAAGCTGGGCGACCAGTTGCCGACGGTTCTGTCGGTGGAAGAGGTCGACAGAATGATTTCGTGCGCGGATCCGTCAACCTGCGACGGACAGCGAAACCGCGCCATACTGGAAACACTTTACAGCTGCGGACTGCGTGTTTCGGAGCTGACGGAACTGAAGATTTCCAATATCTTCGAGAAAGAACGTTACCTGCTGGTGTTCGGAAAGGGCAGGAAGGAGCGGATCGTGCCGATTTCGGATTCGGCTTTGCGCGAAATACACAATTACTATGAGTTCCGTTACGAGCTGGATGTCAAGCCGGGCTACCAGGATTATGTTTTCCTGAACCGCTTCGGCCGAAAACTGAGCCGGATGATGGTATTCAATCTGGTGAAGCGGTATGCACAGGAAGCCAATGTACAGAAAGTAATCAGTCCGCACACTTTCCGGCATACATTTGCCACCCATCTGCTGGAAGGCGGAGCCAATCTGAGAGCCATCCAACTGATGCTTGGACACGAGCAGATTTCTACAACCGAAATTTACACAAAAGTGGATAAGCAGATGCTTAAAGAGGAAATTTTGACATATCACCCCCGCAATAAACGAAAAAAATAGCCCCAATCAACATTATTTACATTAAAAATTTGGAATATATTAAAAATGTGACTATCTTTGCACCGATTTTTACTAAGCTATCCATAGGATAAAAACGAACAATAATAATACAAACACTTAATTTTTTTGTAAATTCACTATGAAGAAGATTCTTTCTTTGGCAGTTGCCACAGTAGCTATTCTCTGTGTAGTTTCTTGCGGCAAGTTGAAGCCACTTACAAGTGAGAACTTTACTTGTAACCCAAGCCCACTTGTTGAGGTAGGTGGTGCTGTTGATGCCAACATTACAGTAACCTATCCTGAGAAGTATTTCAAGAAGAAGGCCGTTATCACCGTTACTCCAGTTCTGGTTTATGCTACTGGCGAAACCAAGGCTGAGTCTGTTACCTATCAGGGTGAAAAGGTAAAGGGCAACGACGCTTCTGTATCGTACAAATATGGCGGTACCGTTACTTTCAAGGCTCATTTCGATTACATTCCTGAAATGGCTAAGTCGGAACTCTATGTTGAGTATGTAGGAACCGTTGGCAAGAAGACCTACACCTTCGACCGTGTTAAGGTTGCCGATGGCGTTATTGCTACCGAGTCTATGGCTACTGCCGAGCAGGCAAGCGCAGCTTATGGTGCTGACCGCTTCGTTAAGGATACTTTCGACAAGTATATCGCTACTCTTATCTATCAGTATCAGTCAACCAACCTCCGCTCTTCTGAGTCTGGTAAGGCTGAGATGAAGAACGTAGAGAATATGATCAAGGCTTCTAAGGACGAAGAGCGTCGTACTTTCGAGGGTATCGAAATGGTTTCTACCGCTTCTCCTGAAGGTGCTGTCAGCCTGAACGAGCGTCTGGCTGCAGGTCGTGAGAAATCTTCTGCCAACTATCTGAACCGCTTCATGAAGAAGGCTAAGGTTCAGGGCGAGATTACTCCTGAGCAGGTTGCCGAGGAATGGGAAGGCTTCAAGGCTTTGGTTGAGAAGTCGAACATCCAGGACAAGCAGCTTGTGCTGAACGTTCTGAGCCGCATCAGCGATCCTGATCAGCGTGAAGCTGAGATCCGCAACCTCTCTGCTGCTTACAAGGAACTTGCTGAGGAGATTCTCCCGCAGCTCCGTTATTCGAAGATTACAGCTACTATTAAGAATATTGGTCTGACTGATAGCGAGATTCTGGATCTCCTGAAGACCAATCCTGATTCTCTGACTGTTGAGGAGCTCCTGTATGCTGCTACCCTTCAGAAGACCGATGCTGAGAAGCTGAATACCTATCGCATTGCTACCAACCGTTTCCCAAAAGACTTCCGTGCTGCCAACAACACTGCACAGATTTACTTCAAGCAGGGTAAGTATGACGAGGCTGAGAAGATCTGGAAGGAAATCGTTGCTAAGGATGCCAACAACGCTCAGGCTAACCTGAACTTGGGTCTTATCGCTCTGAATAAGGGTGAGGTTGCCAAGGCTGAGGCTCTGATCGGTAAGGCTGGTTCTGCTGAGGAGTACGGTGAGGCTATCGGTACCGTACTGACCCGTCAGGGCAAGTATGCACAGGCTATCGATGCTTTCGGTGGCAAGAAGTGCAACAACCTGGCTGTAGCTCAGATTTGCGCCGGTAAGTATAGCGATGCTAAGGCTACCCTCGAAGGTGTTGCCGAGAAGAACGCTACTACTTACTACCTGTTGGCTGTAGTTGCTGCCCGCACCAATAACAGCGCTGCCGTTGAAAGCAACCTGAAGCAGTCTGTTAAGTTGGATGCCAGCAAGAAGGCCGCTGCTCAGAACGACGCTGAGTTCGCTCAGTATGCTTCAGTTGTAGCTGCTCTCTAATCCGGACACAACATAAACTCAGATATAAAGAAAAGGCTCGAGGTTTCCTCGGGCCTTTTCTGCGTATAACGGAATAATAAGATTTTAAATAGTTGCAGCTTGGGGTATAAAGTAAATTACTCTCAACTGTCAATTATCAATTGTCAATTATCAACTGTCAACTATCAACTATCAACTATCAATTGTCAACTATCAACTACCCTCGACCTAAATACCCCTTGAGCCGTTTGGGTTTCAAGTTTGTCACCCGGATGAATGTCTTGGATGTTCCTGACCGCCTTCCCGTCCTTGCGTGTGATGCTGAACCCTCGGCTTAGTATATTGTCAGG
>JAGBQS010000298.1 GCA_017632695.1 Bacteroidales bacterium | reverse complement strand
GTGGGCGACGAGTTCGTGCTGATGACAGCCAAAGGCAAGAGCACGAATGCCGGAGAATGGAATTTCCAGCTGAAGCGCCCGGCACACTATACCTGGGAACTGCAGGAGAAGCTCGAAGATGGAGCCTTCCAGCTGGTGCTGCGTCTGGTTTCTTTGGAAGACCAGCAGGGTGGCGAAGATGATCCGGACGATGATCCGGACGATACAGGTCACATGGGTGCCTATTATGATGACGGCATCGATGATGCATCCGACAACACGTCCCTGCGTGCTTACGCAGCCAAGAACGGCAAATGGATCGGAACGGCCATTTCTACCTGGAAGAACGATATTACAAACGAAACGTTGGCTGAAACACGTGAAGCCGGCACACAGTTCAATATGCTTGTGGCCGAAAACGAGATGAAGTTCGATGCCCTGCAGCCCAATCAGGGCGAATATACCTATTGGGGCGCCGATAATCTGGTAAGCTTCGCCCAGCGTCACGATATGACCGTCCGGGGACACTGCCTTGCCTGGCATGCACAGGTGCCCGGTTGGGTAAGCAGCGACGGCAAGAAAAACGATAAGAACTGGACCCGTGCACAGGCCCTGAAGATTCTGGAGGAGCACATCACCAACGTGGTGACACACTTTAAGGGCCAGATTGCCGAATGGGATGTTGTGAACGAGTGCCTGGATGACGATCAGACAACGGTCCGGACCAATCCGGATGGCTATGACTTGCGCAAGGAGAGTGTCTGGACCCGTGCCATCGGAGAGGATTTCATCGATTCGGCCTTCGTTTATGCCCATCGTGCCGATCCTGATGTTAAGCTTTACCTGAATGACTACGACGTTGAGCTGCAGGGCAAGGCCAAGGCAACGGCTTTCTATAATCTGGCTGTTAGGCTGAAACAGTCCGGCATACCCATCGACGGTGTGGGTCTGCAGTGCCACTTCTCGGTGGGCGATGTGGATTCCGTCAAACTGGAGAGTACCGTCAGACGTTTTGCCGAAGCCGGTCTGAAATGCATCATCACCGAGTTGGATATGGGTATACCTTCCACTTCGGCCGAGAATCTGGAAGAACAGGCCCGCAACTATCGCGTGGTTACCGACATTGTGCTGAACAACGATAACTGCCCGAACCTGGTTATCTGGGGATTGAAGGACAATAACAGCTGGCGTGAGGCTTCGAACCCCTTGCTTTATACCGCAGAACTGAGCCGCAAGCCGGCCTGGTACGCAGTCCGTTCTGCCTTACGTCACAGAACACTCAGCACGGAACCGGTACAGTTGCCTGGTTTGAGCCAAAACCCCGATAAGTTTCTGGGTAACATTACCACCACTTATGGCAGTGATATGGACTACGACGGATTCGTGTTCTCGAACTACTGGAATCAGGTAACTCCCGAAAACGCCACCAAGTGGGGAAGTGTTGAGGGTACACGCGGTACGTATAACTGGTGGGGTGCCGACAAGGCTGCCAATTACGCCAAACAGAAAGGTTTTCCCTTCAAGTTTCACACGCTGGTATGGGGTTCGCAGTTCCCTGAGTGGCTCAGGAACCTGAGTGCCGAGGAACGCTATAAGGCCATCGAGAAATGGATGGATGCCGTCAAGACCCATTATCCGAACCTTCAGCTGATTGATGTGGTGAACGAAGCTATCGAGGGCCATCAGGCCGACACCTATCTGGTTCGGGAAGCTTTGGGCGGAGAAGGAGAAACCGGCTATGACTGGATTGTCCGTGCCTTCGAGATGGCTGCCGAACGCTGGCCGGATGCCATCCTGATTTACAACGATTTCAATTCGATACAGTGGGATAACGATAAGTTTGTCGATCTGGTGCGTACCGTGCGCGATGCCGGAGCTCCGATTGATGCCTACGGTTATCAGGCCCACGAACTGTACGGATGCTCGGAGTCGACGCTCAAGAATTCGATTACCAATGCCCAGAACGAACTCAAGATGCCGATGTATATTACGGAGTACGATATAGGCACTGAGAATGACAACGACCAGCTGAATAACTATAAGAAGCATATTCCTGCCATGTGGGAGGCCGATTACTGTGCTGGTGTTACCCTTTGGGGATGGCATTACGGTCATACCTGGACCAACGACGGTCAAGGCTTTTCGGGTCTGATCAAGAACGGGCAGGAGCGTCCGGCTCTTACCTGGCTGCGCGATTATATGCAGACCGATAAGGCACGTAACGCCAAGAGTCCGTATCCGAATATGGTGAAGGAGGCTTCGGTTTACATCAAGCCGGCATCCATCCGTGTCTCGAATGGCGTACCGACCGAAATCACCGTCAATGCACGTCTGAAGACCAAGCGCATTGCTTATGTGGATCTGTATGCCAACAACAAGCTGGTAAAGACCCTGACGCAGGAGCCCTATATCATTGCCTATACCCCGGATGCTTTGGGTAAGTGTAACCTGAAGGCTGTGGTGACGGCTACTGACGGCAGCCGGTACGAGCGTTATTCAACCGTTACCGTACTCGACGGCTATGTGCCGCAGCCGGGTTCTGTTCCGACTGTCGGTGACCGATATACCAGTATTTCCGAAATCGGCAGCAAGCCTTTCGCCATTGTCAACGAGGAAGACAAGAAAGCTCTTTTCGGTTCCGGCGACCAGAACCTCGGCTACGATACGTACCGCAACGCATTCGTCTCGAGTGTTGCAGGCTATTATTTCCGTCTGGAGAGCCTGAAGAACGATGCCGATGCCAGTGTCCGCAACTACTACCGGTTGCGTCTCTTAACGCCCGATCTGAACGAGTACAGCATCTGGGGTAAGCCCGGATACCTGAATTCGCAGCCGGTCGATGGCGGCTGGTGCAGTTTTATTCTGGGCCTGACTAAGGGTAACGGCGAGGATGTCAAGAACGGTGCTGTCTGGGATGTTCAGTATGTGGAGGACAAAGGTTTCACGCTGAAGAACATTGCCACGGGTCTCTATCTGCACGATGCCGCTCCCGCCAAGTATTCGGATCCGGCTTACTTTACATTCTGCACCATCACGTACGAGACTTCGGCCATTGGCGAAGTCGAGGCGGAGGAGAACGGAAATCGGGCTGTTTACGATCTGAATGGACGTCGTGTGGATGCCGGCAATCCGGCTCCTGGACTCTACATCTGCAACGGCCGGAAGTTTATCATCCGATAATAATCACTTGAGGATATCTGTATCCGCAAATAAACATCATCTGACAGTTATGAGAAGATCTGCCTTGTTGTCATTCCTGCTTTGTGTAATCTGGCCGGCTTGGGGTCAGTCCGCTTCGACGGAGCCCAGGCTGACGGTAAGTTATGTGGCCGATAATGCAGTACGTATCCGATATACTACGGGCGAGACGGACGATGTCCTGCCCGATTGGATATACGTGAAGCACGACGAAGTTCAGAACCCGAAGGTTTCCGCAGTCGTAAAAGGGAACCGTGTAACGGTGAAAGACCCGTCGGGTAAGGTGGTGTTCCGTGCCATCGGACATCAGTTGGAATCGGGCGAGGCGACACTGACCTTTGCATCGGCCTCCGATGAGTACCAGTATGGCCTGGGACAGTTCCAGGACGGCTACAGCAATGTGCGCGGCTTGTCCAGACGTCTTACGCAGGTCAATACGCAGTTCTCCATACCCATGCTGCTTTCGAGCAAGGGCTATGGCATACTTTGGAACAACTATGGACTGACGGAGTTCAACCCTGGAGACCGAAGTGTGAAACTGACCAAACGCGAGGGTGCCGGACAGCGGGAAGAGGTGAATGTAACCTCGACCGAGGGCGGCAAAAAGGAAGTGCGCGAGCGTCATGTGTTCGAGGCAACTGTCGATATTCCTGAAACCGGCGACTATTCCCTTCTGCTCGATGTGGGACAGAAAATGGCCCGAAGGCATAATCTTGTCATCGACGGACAGCCGGTCATCGAGATGCAGAATCTGTGGCTGCCGCCTACGGCTTCGGCCATTGTGCATCTGAAGAAAGGAAGTCATCGGCTTTCGGCCGAGTTGACCAAAGACGATCAGCCGGTACTTTACTACGGAAAGGTGAAGAACCGGACCGTGTTCCGTTCGCCTGTAGCCGATGCTGTCGACTATACGGTCTTTGTAGGTTCGGCCGACGAGGTCATTGCTACCTATCGCGAACTGACAGGACCTTGTCCCGAGATGCCGTCATGGGCTTTGGGATATATCCATTGCCGCGAGCGCTTCCATTCGTCGGCCGAGATCCTGGAAACCGCCAACCGGTTCCGTGCGGAGAACCTGCCGGTCAGCGTATTGGTGCAGGACTGGCAGTATTGGGGCAAGTACGGCTGGAATTCCATGCAGTTCGACGAAACCTTTTATCCGGATCCGAAGGCACTGACCGACAGTCTGCACCGTATGGACATCCGGCTGATGCTCAGTGTATGGTCGAAGATCGACAAGCGTTCCGACGTCGGGCGTCAGATGCTTGAGAGGAACTGTTATATTCCTGAAACCGACTGGATCGACTTCTTCAATCCCGAAGCTGCTGCCGCCTATTGGAAAAACTTTTCCGGGCGTCTCCTGCCCTTGGGCATCGATGCCTGGTGGCAGGATGCAACGGAGCCGGAGAATGATGATCTGGCCGGCCGATACGTAAATGGCGGCAAATGGTCGGGCAACCGCGTCCGGAATGTCTATCCGCTTTTGGTTTGCCGGACGGTTTACGACGGTCTGAAGAAGGCGGGCAAGACTCCCATGATTCTGACCCGTTGCGGCTTCCCCGGAATCCAAAGGTACAATGCGGCATTGTGGTCCGGCGATGTGGGTAACGACTGGGAGACCTTCCGCAGGCAGCTGACTGCCGGTCTGGGCGTTCAGGCTGCCGGTGTGCCCTGGTGGACCTACGATGCCGGCGGCTTTTTCCGGCCGGGTAACCAATACACCGATCCGGCTTACATTGAACGGATGCTCCGCTGGATTGAAACCAGCGTCTTCCTCCCGCTGATGCGTGTACACGGATATATGAGTAATACCGAGCCCTGGAACTACGGACCGGAGGCACAGCAGGTCATTGCCGGATGTCTGGAGGAACGCTACCGGCTGCTTCCTTACATTGAGAAATGTGCCCGTCAGGTATCGGAGGAGGGAGGCACCCTGATGCGTCCGCTGGTGTTTGATTTTGCGCATGATACGGAAGCCCTGAAACAGAAATACGAATATATGTTCGGCCCCGATCTGCTGGTTTGTCCGGTTACCGAACCGGGTGTTACCGAGTGGAGGGTTTATCTGCCCAAGCAACCGGGAGGCTGGGACGATTTCCGTTCCGACCGGCATTACGAGGGCGGACAGTATGTCGCGGTTCCTGTAACGAAGGCTGCCATTCCTGTTTTCCGCAGGGGCGCATACTGATGTAAGTTCCATACCTTTAATATATTTTACAATGAGAACATTTCTGTCTGTCCTGTTATTTGGCATGTGAGCGTCGGCAGGCACTCCGGAAACTGCTGATAGAAAATTTTAAATAACCCGTTATAAACTGACTGTCAGGAATAATAATCTTTACTAAACGTTATGAAACATCTGTTTGCCTTTCTGTTGTGCATGCTGGGCACCTTAGCTTTGGCTCAGCCCGTAACCGAGTCTCCCATCAAGAACCCCATGCTGTGGGCCGATGTGCCGGATCCGGATGTGATCCGTGTGGGCGATACATTCTATCTGGTCAGCACCACCATGCATCTGATGCCGGGCGCCCCTGTCATGGCATCGAAGGATCTCAAGAACTGGGAAACAGTCGGCTATATCTTCGATAAACTGACAGATTCGCCCAAATACGATCTGGCTTTTTCCTTGCCGCTTGCCGATCAGAAAGGAGCGGACGTAGGAACGGTTTACGGACGTGGACAATGGGCTACTTCGCTCAAGTACCACGATGGTAAGTTCTGGGCGCTGCTGGCTCCTAACGAAGCCGGTTCGATGGGCAATACCTATATCTTTACGGCACCGAAGGCCGAAGGACCCTGGACCATCCATTCGCGTCTGCGCCACTTCCACGACGCTACGCTTTTCTTCGATGAGGACGGTACGCCTTATGTATTCTTCGGAACAGGCGAGATGTGTCAGCTGACACGTGATTTGAAGGGTGTGGTAGACGGAAGCCTGCGTCATTACTTCCAGCGTGAAGAGGAAGAGCGCGGTCTGCTCGAGGGTACCCGTGTCATCAAGCATCGCGGCACCTACTACGCCATGCTTATCAGCCACTCGTTCGGCAATGGCCTGCATCGGCGTGAAGTCTGCTATCGGACCAAAAACCTGAACGGCAACTGGGAGAAGCACGTCATTCTGGAGAGCGACTTTGGCGGATTCTCTTATCTGGCACAGGGAACCATCGTCGATACCGAAGAGGGCGACTGGTATGGCATCATGTTTCAGGATCGCGGCGGCGTGGGACGTGTACTGACGCTTTCGCCGGTCCGTTGGATAGACGGATGGCCTGTTTTGGGCGACGAGAACTGCAAGGTGCCCGATGTAATGCGTCCATATAAGAGCGGACAGCCTGTTACCGCAATTGTGAAGAGTGATGATTTCTCAGCCGATAAACTGGGCCTGCATTGGCAGTGGAACCACAATCCGGTGGATAATGCCTGGAGTCTGACGGACCGTCCCGGATATCTTCGTCTGAAGACCAGCCGCGTGGTTCCGAACCTGTATCTGGCTCCCAACACCATCACACAGCGCATGGAAGGTCCTGCCTGCAGCGCGATTGTGTGCATCGACTTCTCGCACATGAAGGATGGCGACTGTGCCGGTTTTTCGGCATTTAACGGTGACTCGGGCGTGCTTTCGCTCAAGAAGAAGGGCAAGAAGGTCAGCCTCGAGATGAGTGAGCAGGAGGTAAGTCTTACCGATCGGGAAAAGGCCGTTACCAATGTCAGGGAGAAAGTCGTGCAGGAGGTTGCCGTTTCGGCTGTCAGTCCTAAGGCTAAGCAGATCTGGCTGCGTATCGATGCCGATTTCCGTCCGGGGCATCATGATGCAGCTAACTTCTTTTACAGTCTGGATGGCGAGAAATGGGAGCAGATCGGTACTCAGAATTACCGGATGGTGTTCGATTACCGCCGCTTCTTCATGGGCTCCAAGTTTGCCGTCTTTAACTACGCAACCAAGCAGGCCGGCGGTTATGTAGATGTGGATTCCTTCCAGTATCATTGCGACGAAAAGTAATTTTTTCTGATAAAATGTTGCATTTATCGGAATAATTGCTTACCTTTGCGGCGATACCACAACTTAAAACCGAATAGAAATGGCAAAATCATCGTCCACCAAAATGTTGGAGCGAATCACCGAGTGGTTCAGCCAGCATCCGAATAATTCGTACAATTACCTGCAGATATCGCAGGAACTTGGCATTTTCGGCCGCAGCAACCGTGCAGACGTGTACGACATGCTGATCCTGTTGCAGCAGCAGGGTTTTCTGCGTGAGATTTCGACGGGCCGTTACGCCTTGAGCCAGACATCCCGCAAATCGGAAGAGCTGGAAGGCGTCTTCGACCGTCGGCACAACGGTATGCACCAGGTGTCGGTCGAGGGCTACGAACTGCCGTTTACGGTTTATGACGGAGATGACATGCAGGCGCTTCCCGGCGACAAAGTGCGCATACAGCGTGTGCCTGGACGGAGCCATGGACGCTCTTCGCGTGGTGCCGGCGGTCCGCAGGCAAGGGTTGTTGAGGTTGTGGAACGCGTACCTCACAGATATGTGGGTGTGTTGCAGAAGAATAACAAATATGCTTTTGTTACTCCCGATAACCGCTCGTTAGACAAGGATATCTACATTCCGAACGAACTGCTCAAGAAGGCCAAGGACGGCGATAAGGTAGTGGTCGATTTTGAACGTTGGCCGGCCTTCTCGAAGAACCCCATCGGCCGTGTGGTAGACGTATTGGGCCATAAGGGAGAAAACAATGCCGAGATGCACTCCATCCTGGCCGAATACGGCTTGCCTTACAAGTATCCGCAACAGGTAGTCAAGGCGGCCGAACGTATTGCCGACGGCTGCACTCCGGAAGAGATTGCCAACCGGCTGGATTATCGCAACGTTACGACATTCACGATCGATCCGGCCGATGCCAAGGACTTTGACGATGCCTTGTCGCTCCGCAAACTGGAAAACGGACATTGGGAAGCCGGTGTCCATATTGCCGACGTGACCTTCTATGTCCGTCCGGAATCGTCGGTCGATAAGGAAGCCTACAGTCGCGCCACATCCGTATATCTGGTGGATCGTACCATTCCGATGCTGCCGGAGCGTCTGTGCAATGAACTGTGTTCCTTGCGTCAGGGCGAAGACAAGCTGACCTATAGTGTGCTGTTCGAGATGGACGATGATGCAAACATCCTGAAGCATCGCATCCAGAGGACTGTAACATGCAGCAATCGCCGGTTTACATACGAGGAGGCCCAGGAAATCATCGAGACGGGACAGGGAGACTTCGCCAAGGAAGTGCTTCAGCTGGACCGGCTTGCCAAACAGCTCCGCGCACGCCGCTTTGCCGAAGGTGCCATAGCCTTCGACCGTGCCGAAGTGAAGTTCAGGCTCGACGAGAAAGGTGTGCCAGTCGATGTTTACTTCAAGGTTTCCAAAGATGCCAATAAACTGGTGGAGGAGTTCATGCTGTTGGCCAACCGTACGGTAGCCGAAGCCATCGGCGGAGCCGCCGAAGGCAACACGCGGGCCAAGGGAAAGGCCAACAAGAAAGCCAAGACGTTTGTTTATCGTGTGCACGATCAGCCTCAGCCTGAAAAACTCGAGAATCTGGCCAGCCTGGCATCGCGTTTCGGACACAGGATGCCGGCTGTCGGAAACAACAAGGTCATCAGCCAGGGCATCAATCAGCTGATGTCCGAGATTCACGACCGTCCTGAAGAGAACATGCTTTCCATGCTGGCAATCCGTTCCATGGCAAAGGCCGTCTATACAACCGAGAATATCGGCCACTACGGTTTGGCGTTCAAGTACTATACACACTTCACGTCACCTATACGCCGTTATCCGGACTGCATGGTACATCGCCTGCTGAACCGTTACCTGAACGAAGGCGGACGCAGCGTTCCTCGTGAACAGTACGAGGAATATTGCAAGCATTGCTCGGACATGGAACAGGTGGCTGCTTCGGCTGAACGTGCCTCCATCAAGTACAAACAGGCCGAATTCCTGGCTGCCCGCATGGGGCAGGAGTTTGAGGGAACGGTAAGCGGTGTTTCCGAGTGGGGCATTTATGTGGAGCTGAACGACAGCAAATGCGAAGGTCTGGTTCCCGTGCGCGACCTGAAGGACGATCACTACGTCTTCGACGAACGGAACTTCTGTCTCATCGGACGTCGCACGCATAAACGCTACACCTTAGGCGATCCGCTTCGCATCAAAGTGGCAGCCGTCAACATGGAACGCCGTACCATCGACTTCGTCCTGGCCTGACCGATATTTACTGCTGAAAATGTTACAAAATTGATACTTTTTACAGGTTTTTATAATTTTGTAACATCCCATACGCTTCCCCTTTGTCCCGAAAAAATTAAATCTTTTTAAGGAGACAAGGGGGGAATTTTGTTTTAATTTAGGGGTAAAAATCATTTTTTATAAAAAAAAGAATAAGATTTGTTCTTTCTGTTTCGGAAAAAAACCATATCTTTGCATCGTGTTTCAGCAACTGACTAACCGCTTGAAATTACATCTTAACCACCGATAATAACATTTTCTAACATAATTTCATGAAAAAAATGCTTCGTAAAGGCAACTTGTTTGGCTGCATGCTGGCTATGGTTTCGCTGGCAGGCTTGTCGGTGTCCTGTCAGGAGGATATGAAGGACTACTACGAGGAACCAGGCTGGATCAAGGGCAGTATCTACGAGATTCTGGAAAGCGACGGCAACTACAGCCAGTTTCTGAAAGGAATCGATATGTGTGACTATAAGGAGCTGCTCAAAGGCCGTTCCATTCTGACCGTCATGGCTCCCGACGATGCTTCGATGCGCAGTTATCTGCAATCCAATTACGGTACGCAGGATATTTCCCAAGTGCCATTGGCAGAGGTAAAGAAGCTTATCGGCTTCCACGTACTTTATTATTCTTTTGATGCCCAGAAACTCCAGAATTTCCGTCCGGGAGAAGGCGATGGCGCAACAGCTGAGGAGAAGGAAGTCAACGCGGGCCTGTATTATAAGTTCCGTACGCGCAGTCAGGAGGCTCCCGGTCAGGTGCAGCCCAAACGGATGACCGATGCATCGGGTGCCGTGGTCGATACCACCGGCGTAACCGTCGATGTGTACCACCTGGAGCGTTTTATCCCGGTTTTCTCAAAATATATGTTCCAGACCAAGGTCATCGATGCCAAGAAGAACTATGAATATTTCTTCCCCGAAACGGAATGGAAGGGCGACGATGCCTCGAACCTGGGCTTTAATGTGGCAAATGCCATCGTGAGCAACACGCAGGAAGTGATTGCCAAGAACGGCTATATTTACTATGTGGACCGCGTCATCCGTCCGCTGGAAACCATTCACAGCGAACTGGAGAACAACAGCGAGTACTCGCAGTATCTGGCGCTGTACGATCAGTACGGCTACTACAGCCTGAATCAGGATCTGACCGACACCTATGGAGGCGGCACCAAGACCTACTATTCGATGCTGTATCAGAGCGCCTACAATCTGCCTAACATCTGGCTGGAGTGGCCGGTCAGCGACTATAGCGCCATGTCTGTCCTTTCGAGTGCAAACAACAGCTACTCGATTTTCGCTCCGACCAATTCGGCGTTCGATAACTTCTATCTTGATTATTGGGGACAGGCAGGAACCGGTTATCCGGCTGAGGTATGCTATGACTCGATTGCCGGTGATGCCATCGGCTACCTGCTCTCCAATTCCGTGTACCGTTCCCTCTGCTTCCCGGAGGAAATCACCAACGGAGATATCGAGAATACCACGACCGGAACCGTTATTTCGTTCGATCCGCAGGCCGTACCGCAAGCCAACCGTCGCATGTGTGTGAATGGTGTGCTGTACGGACAGAGCATCCTGACGCCTCCGGCCGTCTTCGGTTCGGTATCAGGCCCCGCATACCAATATAAGAAGTACAACCTGTTCCTGCAGTTCCTGAACAAGAGCGCCATGCTGAGCGAACTGTTTTCCGATCAGGTAAGTTATATTGTCCTGTATCCGGGCGATGCCCAGTTTGAGGCCAACGAGATCTGGTACGATGCCGTCAACGACCGCATCAAGACAGGTCCGGTGGGCTCTTCCACTGCAGGCAACATGGGCTCGTCGGCACAGTCGCAGTATGCCAAGGCACATATCATCAACCTGTATGGCGAGAATGCCGCCCTGCCTACTGGCAGCGGCGTAAAGGTATTCCGTACTTTTGCCGACAGCAAGCTGTACGTCTATGTGAAGGACGGAAAGATCTCAAACAGCTACAAGCTGAACAACCTGCTGCAATATGCCGGTAACATGGAACCGGATGCCGCCTCCGTTTGGACCGACTTCCAGGAGATTCTGTTCCGCGGCCAGTCTTGGAGCAACGGACATTGCTACGCTTATGATACGGAGAATGGCAGCTTCCTGCTGCCGGGCAACCTCGATAATGCCACCTACGCCAATTTCGTGCCGCTGATGTATGCTCACCGCAACGACGAGGGAACCCTCTTCCAGGGATTCATCCAGTTGCTGATGAAGGCCGATATGATCGACGAGCAGGCGCAGACGATGAATTATCAGACCGAAAACTGCATGATGCTGATTCCTACCACACAGGCCGTCAAACAGAACATTCTGGCCGGAACCTTCCCGCATGTCACGACAACGGCAACCGATGCCGATGCGGCTGACTTCTGGGATCTGACCGTTGTCAACGACGGCGAACTGGAAGCCCTGCAGCACTACCTGCTCCAGTACTTCCTGCCTGAATCGACCTCTCCGGCAACCGAGTATCCGTATTTGGGTTGGGGACAGAATACCGAGGAATCGGGCGGCATCCCTTCCATTCAGGATGTGCAGACTACTCCGGCCTCGTGTGTGTACATTAATATATATGACCGCAACACGATGCTGACTGCCAAGGTGACTGGCGGAACGGCCGAAGTCCCCTTCCATGCCGCGTACGACTATCTGCCGTTTATCTTCAACGACGGTTGCGTACAGTTCCTCGACGGAATCTTCGAGGATGTATGGCCCCAATGAGAAAGCTATGGAAAATGAGCTACGAACTAAGAACAAAGCGTAAAGAAATATGAAACAAAGCATACTCAAATTCGGACTTCTGCTTCTGACGGCCCTCCTGACACAATCGGCTTGGGCGCAGGCAATCCTGACGGGTACCGTGTACGAGCTGTTTGCCGGCGAGAAGGAACCTTGCATGGGTGTCAATGTGGCTGTGGTCAACGACCAGAACCGAACCCTTACCGGAACTACCACCGACATGGATGGTAACTATTCCATCAAGATGCCTGCCGGATCCAGACTCACCCTGGTGTTCTCATTCATCGGCATGCAGTCGCAGCGTGTAGAATATACCGGACAGAAGAAGATCGATGTTACCATGCAGGAAGACTCCAAGCAGCTTTCGGAAGTGGTTGTGGCAACCGAACGTACCGTCAAGTCGGATCTCGGTGTTTCGACCAAACAGTTTACGGGTGCCTCGCAGCGTGTGGAGATGTCCGAGCTGGCCGAGGTCGTGCCTGTCAACTCTGTGGAAGAAATGCTGCAGGGCCAGATGGCAGGTGTGGATATCCTGACGGGCGGCGACCCGGGTGCCAAAGGTTCTATCCGCATCCGTGGTACCGCTACCCTGAACAGCAGTGCCGACCCGCTGATCGTCATCAATGGCGTTCCTTATAATACCGACATTGCCGACGACTTCGACTTCTCGACCGCCAATACCGAGGATTTTGCCGACATGCTTTCGCTCAATCCCGCCGACATCGAGAATATCGAGGTACTGAAGGATGCAGCCTCGACCGCCCTGTACGGAACCAAGGGCGCCAACGGTGTGCTCCTGATTACCACCAAACGCGGACAGCGCGGCAAGCCGAAGTTCACCTTCACGCACAAGTCGACGCTGAAGGTGGAGCCGGATGCCATTCCGATGCTGAACGGCAACGAATATACCGCCTACATGCAGGATGCCATCTGGAATACTGCCAATGCCAAGGGTCTCAATAATTCCGGTACGCTGCTCGATATGCTTTTCTCCGAGAAGTCGTATGCCATCGGCTATCAGCCGGACTGGTCGTACTTCGACGAGTACAACACCAACACCAACTGGGTGGACGATGTGCGGAAGAATGCCTATTCGACCGAGAACAACTTCTCCATGTCGGGAGGCGGCGACAAGGCTACCTACCGGTTCTCGCTGGGTTATACCTCGGAGGACGGTACCACGAAGGCAACCGACATGCGTCGTCTTACATCCAGCCTGCGCATCGGATATAACTTCTCCGACCGCTTGAACGTACAGGCCGAATTCACGTATTCGGACACGAAGAATACCCAGGATTATTTCGGCTCATCGACCCTCCGTACAGAGGCTCAGCGCAAGATGCCGAACAAGTCGCCTTATTACATAGACGATGAGACCGGCAAGGCGACAGACATCTATTTCACCTATCAGGATGCCAACGAGTTCCAGGGAGCCTTTACCGGCTCGAAGAACTTCCATCCCATAGCCGCCTACAACGAATCGTGGAACAACACCAATACCAAGGAGGAGAAGATGACCATCTCGCCCAAGTATGTGATTCTTCAGAGCGAGGACAAAGTGCCGATCCTGCAGTATCAGGGCTATGTGTCGATGAAGTTCAAGACCGTCAAGAACAACAAGTTCCTTCCGCAGGAAGTGACAGGTGTCGATATCAACAGCCAGTACTGCAACCAGTCGACCGACTCCTATACGAACAACTTCCTCCTGCAGACCGAGACCAAGCTGCTCTACAACCAGTCGTTCCGCGAGTCTTTGCACAACATCGTGGCAACAGCCATCTGGCGTACGTCGCAGAGCCAGGGCTCGTCGCACTCCGATATTGTTTACGGAGTGGCCAACGGCAACATGTACGATCCGGTGAACGGCGGTACGCTGTATAGCGGATCGCTCAATTCCGGAACCTCCGATGCCCGTACGCTCTCGCTGATCGGAAACCTGAACTATACGTTTATGCGTTGGATTACCGTCAACGGCACCTGGAACTACGAAGGCAACTCGGCTATCGCCCGAAAGAACCGTTGGGGTCTGTTCCAGTCGTACGGCGGTGCCCTGAACCTGCAGGAGATCGAATCTTTGCACGAGAAGACTGAACGCTGGCTCTCGCAGGCCAAGCTCCGTTTCAGCTGGGGACAGTCCGGTCAGGCGCCAAGCGGCACCTCGCCTTATGTGGGTACCTATACCGCCCTTACTTCCAAGTACGGAACGGCTACCCCGATCGTCCCGAACTCCATGCAGTTGGAGAAACTGAAGTGGGAGACTTCGGAGGAATGGGACCTGGGTACGGATCTCGGATTCTTCGGCAATAAGCTGACCATGACCTTCGACTATTATCAGAAGAAGACCCAAGACCTGTTGCAGAAGAACGTCAAGGTGGCTTCCACGTCCGCTTATTCCACCATTTCGTGGACCAACAGCGGTTCCGTTCAGAACAAGGGTTGGGAGTACCGTATCGACTACGAAATCTTCAAGAACAAGAAATGGCTCGTGAAGATGGACTTCAATATTGCACGCAACGAAAACGAAATCCTGAAGCTGCCGTCTAACCTGTCGGAAGAAACCTATTCCTTCCGCAACGGCGAGTATGCCCAGAAACTGCTCATCGGCACGCCGACGGGTTCCTTCTTCGGCTACCGTTACAAGGGCGTTTACCAGAATACCGAAGATACCTATGCCCGCGATGCCGAGGGCGGTGTGATGCGCGATCTGAGCGGCAAGGCTATCGTGATGAAGAACGGTTCCTATACCTGCTATCCGGGCGATGCCAAGTATGAGGATATCAACCACGACGGTATCATCGACGAGAACGATATCGTTTACATCGGTAACTGCAACCCGATGGTAACCGGCGGTGCAGGCATTTCGGCCAAGTATAAGGACTGGACGCTTTCCATGCGTTTCAATTACCGCCTCGGACAGAAGGTCATCAACTCGACCCGTATGAACAACGAGGCCATGTATAATACCGATAACCAGTCGAAGGCTGTTCTGCGTCGCTGGCGTTCGGAAGGTGACAATACCGACATCCCGCGTGCCCTTTATAACTATGGCTACAACTACTTAGGTTCCGACCGGTTTGTCGAGGACTGCTCGTATGTGCGTCTGCAGACCGTTACCCTGAACTATAAGGTGCCCAAGAAGTGGTGCGAGGCTGTACATACCTCGAGCATTTCCTGCTTCATTACGGGCTATGACCTGCTGACCTTTACCTCTTACAAGGGTCAGGATCCTGAGGTAACGCTGCCTAAGAAGGTGACCGACCTCTCGAAAGACGCCAGTACAACGCCCCGAAGCCGTCGCTTTGCTGCCGGTCTGACTGTGAACTTCTGATAACAACCGTTAATTGACAGATAAGAAGATGAAAAAGATATCTAAAGTTGTTGCATTATTGACGCTGACCGTCGGTCTGCTCCCGATGTCCACGGGCTGTGCCGATTATCTGGAGGTAACTCCCGAGAACTCGCAGGTGGCCGATGATTACTGGAGGACCGAAGCCGATGTCGAGAATATTCTCTTCGGCGGTTACTACAACCTGCGCTCAACGGTTGAAACCTACCTCATTCCCTGGGGCGAAGTCCGTTTGGGTATGGTTTACAACGCCCAATCGACCACTAAGCTGCAGTCGTGGCAGATGACTTCCAGCCAGAGCCTTTGCGACTGGTCTGACTTCTACAAGATCATCAACATTGCCAATACGGTGCTCGAACGTGCATCGGAGGCACAGGCGGCCGACGATACCTACAGCGAGGCAGCACTTCGCAGCCACTACTGTGAGGCATACTTCCTGCGTGCGCTATCCTATTTCTATTTAGTGCGCAATTTCCGCGATGTGCCTATGCCGCTCAAGGCATACGCCGACGATAACATTGAAATCAATCTGCCCAAGAGCGACGAGGCGACGGTCATCGAACAGATTAAGAACGATCTCCGTCAGGCGCTCGCTACCGGTGCTGCCAAGGAAAGTTTCTCGTCCACTTGGGAAACCAAGGGCCGTGCCACCAAGTGGGCCATTTACGCCCTGATGGCCGATGTCTGCCTTTGGAGCGAAGACTACGCTTCGTGTCTGCAGTTCTGTGACGCGCTGCTGAATGCCAAGGGTGCCAAGTCTCCCGCCTTCATGGCTACTCCGACCCGTTCCAACTACATGTCGATGTTCAATCCGGGCAACTCGAACGAGTCGATCTTCGAGCTTCAGTATAACTATGAGGAGGAACAGACCAACAATCTGCCCATCCTGTTCGATGACGTCCATGCCGATAAAGTCTATGCTGTTTCACCCGAAGCCTGCTCGGACTTCGTTAACGAATACACCAGTATCGTAGGCGACGGGGAAGGCAGCCCGGTCAGCCTGCGCGAATCTTCGCGAACCTATCATGCATCATTCTATCCGGGAGCCAGTGCCGGTATGGCTTATGGCTTGTCGAAGGGATATGTCTGGAAGTACATCGGTTCGACTACCGAAGACAAGAAACGCACCTCAACCTATTACGATCCGAACTTCATCATCTATCGTATGGCCGATATTATGCTGATGAAGGCGGAGGCAGCATTCCGTCTGCTGCAGGAGATGCCTGCCGATATTCAGGCCATGGAGAAGCGGGTGAATGACTGGATCAGCGAGCACAGCTACGAAGATTGGGACGATGAGCTGGGCGACGTGGTGACTGTTGTTGATCCGATGCCTGATTCCATCCAGACACTGAAGGACGCTGTTGATGCCTGGAGCAAGGACAACAACAACTACAAGCTGATGGGCATCACCATGATTAACCGTCTGCGCGAACGCGCCGGTTTCGTGGCAGCCGATAACGTTGCCGGCAGCGTCTATAAACTGGCCGATCCTTCAGAGGCGTACGCCATCCTCGAAACCAAAGGACAGCAGGACCTGCTGGAAATGGTACTCAACGAACGCAAGATGGAGTTCCTGGGCGAAGGCAAGATCTGGTATGACGTGCTCCGAATGGGCCGTACCAACGGCAACCAGTACAAGCAGGATCTGCTTGTCGAACAGGTTGTAAAATACAACACTTCGGCATCCGAATCGTGGATCCGTTCGGTACTGAATTCCGATAATGCCCTGTTCCTGCCCGTTCCTGCTTCGGAACTGGAACGCAACTCGAACCTGGTACAGAATCCGTATTATAACTAAACAGGTCAGACTGACCCGACGGGTCTGATTCGGACTGATGGAAAAAATGGAAACAAAAATCCTCAACAGAATAGATATGAAAACCTATTTGAAATATATCGTGTTCAGTGCAGCCTTGCTGACCGCCTGCGACGATCCGTTCGAAGGCGATACCTTCGTGACTCCTACCGATGTGGAGAGCGAGATGACTTGCACGACGCTGCTCGAAAACAGGTCTGACGATTTCTCTTCCTGGCTGGAGTTGCTGAAGTATGCCGATTATTACAACGGACTGAAGGATGCAGCAGCCGTAGCTACGGTCTTTGCACCCACCAACGAGGCCATTGCCGAGTTCCTGGAGTGGAAGGGCGTGTCGAGCATTCAGGATCTTGATAAGGACTATGCCCGCGAGGTGGTGCAGAACCATATCATCAACGGCACGAAAATCAATTCGGAAACCTTCATCAATGCCGCTGTGTCAGGTCAGCCGCTTTCCGTGCAGACACTCTTCCTGGCTTACCTGCGTCCCACGTTCGGCTACATCGAGCGGGATGTGGACGATCAGTTCCGTACGGGCGATACGCTCAACATTACATCCATTTACGTCAACAATCAGGCTATCGTTCAGCCGCGCGACAGCGGCGGTATCAACAGTATCGAAGCCTCGAACGCCATCATCTATTATATGGACGATGTGATTCACCCGTTGTCCGAGACGATGGTGGACAAGCTGGAGGCCGAAGGCGAATACGGCATTTTTGCCGCAGCCTGCCGCAAATCCGGCTACGACGAAGTGGTCAGCCGCTTGCGCGATACCATCCGCATTCAGGGTGGAGGCTATACGGTTACGACCTATAGCTTTACCTGCTTTGCTCCGAGCGACGAGGCCATGCGTGACGCCGGCATCCAGTCGGTAGCCGATCTGGAGGCTTTGCTGCCCGATACCCTGACGTTGCGTGACTATTGTGCCTATCACTTCATTAACGGACAGTCGCTCACCAAAGACCAGTTCTTCAGCTTCGACAGCGACGATGAAACGCTTATCTATGATACCGACCTGAGCGGACATGTGCTGACCGGTATGAACGAGTTCAGTTCCGACGGTTCACAGGTCGTGGGCGTATTGCTGAACGAAAAGGCACACATCATCCGCTCCGATATCGAGGCTCGCAACGGCATGATTCATAAAATCGACTACTATCTGCCAGTCTGGGAACCGGCGCCGGTAACCGTCCGCTGGGACTTCTGCAACTCGGCCGATATCATCGCGTTTGTGAACGGTTACGGAGCCGCCAAGAGTCTGGGAACACTGTACTCGTCGGCGCTGACGAACAAGGAGTATCAGATTGACCTTTCGGAAAACTTCCGCGACGGTCAGTTCGGCGAACTTTCTTCGTTTACCTATCAGGCCAATGCGGCCAAGGCCAGCTATGCCAGCTATCGTGCCGTCGGCTTCAAGAAATGCAAGTATGTTTCGACCAGCAAGAAGACACAGAATGCCTACGATGCCTACCTGAACAACCTGCTGGTGCTTAATCTGGGTTATGCCGGATGGATTCAGTTCACCACCCCGACCATCATCAAGGGCAAGTACAAGGTGACGCTTCACTATGCATCGGAAGCCAGCCTGAAGTCCTTCCATAGTGCCGGCTCGCTTACCAAGTTCCAGATTGATCCGGAGCTGGGTAATGCCGAGTGGACCAAGAACGCCTATGTCTTCAAGGGCTTGCCTACAGGTTCCTATACCTTCGGAAACGGAAGCGTGGAACTTTGGAGCGAACTTGAGTTCCCGAGTTCCGGAACGCATCAGTTCAAGGCAACCATGCTCGACATCAATGCCAAGACCAACGGCTCGTATCACCAGCTTTGGGACTACCTGCTGTTGGAACCTATCACCGAATAAACATTAATCGCTATGAATAAGTTTTTCCATATTCTTATGCCGGTAGGTGCACTTTGCATCACCCTCGGGTGGCAGGGATGCAATCAGGAGTGGGACGACCACTACGAGGCCGCAGAGACTCAGGCAACCGAAGAGGTTGAGATCTTCAAGGGGTCGGCAGCACAGTTCCTGGCCCAGCAGTCAGATCTGTCTGTTATCCGCGACCAGTATCAGCAGGCCGGGCTGCTCGCTTTGGCTGAAAACGGTGACGGTTGCACGCTGGTGGTGACCGACAATGCAACCCTCAGTGAGGCAGGTCTGTCCCATTCGGCTGATTCGCTCTTTGTGGCAAACCTGATTTCGGACGTGAAGATTCCGCCCACATCGCTGGTTGAGGGTTTCGGACTGCTCATGCAGAGCCGTAAGAATCTGTGGGTGACGGCCGATGCTTCGGGTAATACCTATTTAAATGGCAAGAAGATTGTCCGCACGGTTCTGACGTCCAACGGATATGTTTACTACGTGGACGGGGTCATCGGGGTACAGCCTTCCATCTATGAGTATATCCAGAGCC